>NZ_JBFULB010000029.1:0-21125 GCF_056400545.1 Stenotrophomonas sp. P5_A8
CGCGGTGAGTGCGGCGGCCTTGGCGACGAAGGCAATGGTCGGCTCGTTGAGCTGGGTGGCGGCCTGCACCACGCCGACCACCACGCCGACGATCAGCACGGTGAGCAGCAGCGGCCCGGCCACCCACAGCACCACGATCAGGCCACCACGCAGTTCGGTCAGGGCAAGTTCGGGCGTCATGTCACTGCACCGCGTTGAAGCTGGCCGCCAGGGTTCCGACCACCAGCACCCAGCCATCGACCAGCACGAACAGCAGGATCTTGAACGGTGCCGAGACCAGCATCGGCGACAGCATCATCATGCCCATCGACATCAGCACGCTGGCCACGACCAGGTCGATGATCACGAACGGAATGAAGATCAGGAAGCCGATTTCAAACGCGGTCTTCAGCTCGCTGGTGACGAAGGAGGCCACCAGCACCGGGAACGGAATCGCGTCCGGGCCGGAGTAGGTGCCGTGCCCGGCCATGCCGGCAAAGGTCATCAGGTCGGTCTCGCGGATCTGCGCCAGCATGAAGGCACGCAGCGGCGYGGTGGTCAGTGTCCAGGCGGTCTGGAAGTCGATCTCGCCGTTGAGGTAGGGCGCCATGCCGCTGCCCCAGGCCTTCTGCCAGACCGGCAGCATCACCATCGCGGTGAGGAACAGGGCCAGGCCCAGCAGCACTTGGTTGGAGGGGGTCTGGCCGGTGCCCAGCGCCTGGCGCAGCAGGCCCAGCACGATGATGATGCGGGTGAAGGCGGTCAGCACCAGCAGCATCGACGGGATCAGGGTGATCGCGGTCATCAGCAGCAGGGTCTGCAGCGGCAGGCTGACCGCCTGGCCGCCGATCTTGCCGACATTCACGTCCGGCAGCGACGGGGTGCCGGGCAGGCCGGGGGCGGCCATCGCCAGCGCGGGCAGCGCGCACAGCAGCAGGGTCAGCAGCAACGGCAGGTAACGGGTCCAGGAGGCGTTCGGGCCACGCATGATCAGGGTTCCTTGCGCAGCCGCTGTTGCAGCAGCTGGGCGAAATTCGGGAGGCTTTTGAAGTCGGGCAGGCGTGCCGGGACCGGCGTCGGCAGCGCTTCGGGCAGGTGGTGCAGGGTGTTGATGCCACCGGCGGTGACGCCCAGCAGCAGCTGCTCACCGTTGACCTCCACCACCACCACGCGCTCCTTGGCGCCCACGTTGAGGCTGGCCACCACGCGCAGGCCCTCGGCCGGGCGGAAGCCGCTGCCGGGCATGCGCTTGAGCAGCCAGCCCAGGCCGACGATCAAGGCCAGCACCGCCAGCAGCGCCAGCACCGCACCGAACATGCTCGGTGCGGCGGCCGCGTGCTGGCCGACCTTGGCTGCCGGCGTGCCGGCGGCGATGAGCAGCGATGCGATCAACGCAGTCTCCGGATCCGTTCGCTGGGGCTGACCACATCGGTGAGACGCACGCCGAAGCGATCGTTGATGACCACCACTTCGCCATGCGCGATCAGGGTGCCATTGACGAACACGTCCAGCGATTCGCCCGCGCCGCGTTCCAGTTCCACCACCGAGCCCTGGTTGAGCTGCAGCAGGTTGCGGATCGGCAGGCGCGCGCGGCCCACTTCCAGCGACAGCGTCACCGGCACGTCCAGGATCACATCCAGGTTGAGCTCGTCGCCGATCGAGGTGTCGTCGGATTGCAGCTGGGTGAACTGCGCCGGTGCCGGTTCGTTGGTGTCGATATCGTTCATTGCGGGTCTTCCTGCAGTACGGGAGCACGCGGGCGGGTGCCCGGCGGATGGGTGGCGGTGATCTTCACCGCGTTGAAACCGTTGGCGACGCCGAACTCACCGGTGAACACCGGGACGTTCTCCACACACACCGGCACCTGTTTGGGCAGCTCGATCGGAAGTACGTCGCCGATCTTCAACCGGGTCAGCTCACGCAGGCTCATGCGTTTGGTGGCCAGCACGCTGGACAGGGTGACTTCGGCGACGTTGAGCTGTTCGCGCAGCATCACGCCCCAGCTGGCATCGCGGTCGTTTCGGTCGCTCTGGATGCCGGCATCGAGCAGCTCGCGGATCGGCTCGAGCATCGAGTAGGGCAGGGTGACGTGGATGTCGCCGCCACCGCCGTCGAGTTCGACGTGCAGGCGGCACACCACCACGTACTCGCGCGGGGTGACGATGTTGGCGAAGTGCGGGTTGATCTCGGAGTTGATGTACTCCAGTTCCACGTCCATCACCGGCGCCCAGGCTTCCTGCAGGTCGGCGAAGGTCTGCTTGAGCAGCAGGTGGATGACGCGCATTTCGGTCGCGGTGAATTCGCGGCCTTCGATGCGGGTCGGATAGCGTCCGTCGCCGCCGAAGAAGTTGTCGACGATGGCGAACACCAGCGTGGGTTCGAACACGATCAGCCCGGTGCCGCGCAGCGGCTTGAAGCGGATCAGATTGAGGTTGGTCGGCACGTACAGCGAGTGCATGTAGTCGTTGAACTTGATCAGCTCGATGYCGCGCACCGACAGCTCGGCCGAGCGCCGGATCAGGTTGAACAGGCCAATCCGCCACAAACGCGCGAAGCGCTCGTTGACCATCTCCAGGGTCGGCATGCGCCCACGGATGATGCGGTCCTGGCTGGCGAAATCGTAATTGCGCGCCTCGCCGGGGGTGGGGGCATCCACATCGGTTTCGACCGCACCCGAATCCACGCCATGCAACAGCGCATCGATCTCGTCCTGGGAAAGCAGGTCATTCATGGTGTGCCCTTACTGGGTGACGAAGCTGGTGAAAAGCAGTTCGTCGGCGCCCTTGGTGCCGGTTTCGGCCTTGAGCAGCTTCTGCACTTCGGCCAGCGAGTCGGCCTGCAGGCGTTCCTTGCCGGCACGATCGGCGATCTGGGTCGGCTCGACCTGCGAGAACAGCATCAGCAGCTTGGCGCGGATGGCCGGGGCATGCAGCTTGATCGCCTCCAGTGCGGCAGGGTCGCGGGTCATCAGCTGCACTTCGACCTGCAGGTAGCGCGGGCCGTCGAAGCTGCTGTTGAGGTTGACCACGAACGGCGGCTCCAGGCCGAAGTACTGCGCCGGGGCCGGCACGGCCTTGGTGGCGGCGGGCTTGGCTGTCTTCGTGTCGTGCTGGGAAGACGTGGCGAAATACCACGCACCGCCACCGGCGGCACCGGCAGCCAGCACGGCCACCAGGGCAGTGATCAACAACGGACTGCGCGGCTTGGCGGCCTTGTCCTTGTCGGCGGATTTCTTGGTTTTGTCGGCGGCTGCGGCCACGAGGGGAAGCTCCATTGGATTGCTTCCTGGCTACATGCAAAGGGCGTGCCTGAATGCCGGAGGCGGGGCGCGTCGGGTTTCTGGCGGGTGCGCGGTGTTGCGCGCATGGCGTGGTCGGAACGAAAGGCAGCCACGCATGGCGTGGCTCTACCGGTCCGCCCGGCTACGGGTAGAGCCACGCCATGCGTGGGTGAGGCCTTATCTACCCCGTCTGGCATTGCGGGGAGCCGGCCAGCGGCCGGCACTACCGGCTGTGTCGAGCCCGTCCGGCATTGCGGGGAGCCGGCCAGCGGCCGGCACTACCTGGGGCGCTTAGGCGTAGGCGTCGACCAGGCCGCGCTGGCGCATCAACTGCGCGGGGGACACGGTGATATCGGCCAACGCCGGTTCCCCGTCACCACCGCCGTGGCCGGTGCTGTCTCCCCCCGCCTTGCCATCCTGTGCCGTGTGCTGGTGGCCGACATCGGCGTTGCCCAGCTGGAAGCCTTGCTCGCCGAGCATTTCCCGCAGGCGTGGCAGGCTGGTTTCCAGCGCGTGCCGGACCTCGGCATGGGCGCTGCTGAAACTGGCGTGGACCTTGTCGCCGTCGATCTGCAGGCGCACTTCCACCTGGCCCAGGTCGTGCGGGGTGACGCGGATCACCGCATGCCCGATCTTCTGGTCGGCCAGCCAGCCGACCCGCGCGCTCATGGCGTCGCCGAAGTCATCGGCGCCCACATCGGGGGTGGCGGTCGGGCTGCCGGTGAAGGCGGCGCTGACCGCAGTGCCCTTGAGTTCTGCGGCGGCATGCAGGGCGTGCAGCAGTGGCGTGGCCGGCGCATCGCCGCCGTCGTTGCCGGCGATGGCATCGGTGACGGCCTTGAGCAGCTGGCTGTCGTCGGTCACCCCGGCATCGGTCGGCAGCACGATCGCAGCGGCCGGTGCGGTAGTGGCGGCGGTGCCGGCGGCGCCCGTGGCGGGAAGCGCGGGTGCCGCCGCGGCGGTCGCAGGCAGGGCCGCGGCCAACAGCGGATCGGTGGCTGTGCCGGTTGCTGCCGCGGGCGGCGGTGGCGCGGGCGCTGCGGCCGGTTCCAGCCCGATCAGGGCCAGGCCGGCCAGGCCCAACGGCGGCCAGGGCGCGGCATCGGTGTCTTCGGCGGTGTCCTCGCCCGGCTTGGCCGGGGTGGCAGGCGTAGCAGCAGCGACCTCGCTAGCGGATTCGCCGCTGTCCTCGCTAACCGGGCGCTTGCCCGGATCACCCGGTTTGGCCGCGTCCGCGTCGGGCGTCGGCTTGCCGCTCGCCTCTGGCTTGGCCGGCTTGCTGGCGGTTGGATCCGACGGCTTCGGCGTGTTGGCATCGCCCTTGAGCATCGCGTCAAAGTCCCGGCGGTCGCCGCCAGCAGTGTCGTTGCGCGGGCTGTTGGCGGCGGTCTTGGGGGTGCCGGTGGCAGCGCCGCTGCCCAGCAGTGCGGGCGGCATCACGGCGTGCCTCCGGTCTCGTTGTCGGCATCTTCGCGCTGGGCCTGGCGGCTCCGGCGTGCGCCGATGTCGTCCATGTCGCGCTGGTCGCGGCGGTCGGTCACCACTTTTTCCTGCGCGCGGTAGCTGGCCGCCAGCTGTTCCAGCACGGCCTTGTCGCGGCTGGCCAGGATCAAGCGGGCGCGCTCGGCTTCAACCTTCTCGCGGTTGCTGTCCACGGTCTGGCTTTGCTGGGCCACCGCGCTGTCCAGGCGGTCCAGGAAGGCCCGCCGGTTGAGCAGCTGCGCCGGACTGGTCGCGGCCATCTGCGCATTGGCGTATTCCTCGGCGTACCGGCGCAGCTCATCCAGCCGTGACAGATGGGTGTCCAGCGTGCGCTGGCGTTCGGCCAGGTCGCGTGCCACTTCGTCTTCGTGGTCCTGGGCCCGCTTGAGCAGGGGATCGATGCGCTTGGACTGGATCATGGGTTATGCCTCTGGTTCCACCAGGCGCTTGAGCGCGGCCTGGCTGTGCGGCAGGTCGGCGGCCTTGGCGACGTCCTGGCTGAGGAATTCAACGATGTCCGACCAGCGCTCCAACGCTTCGTCGGTGGCCGGGTCATTGCCGCGCTGGTAGGCGCCGATCGCGATGAGGTCGCGGTTGGACGAGTAGGCCGACACCAGCCGCTTGAGCTTGCGGATGCGCAGGCGCCACGGTTCGTCGGCGATTTCGGTGACCACCCGGCTCACCGAGGATTCCACGTCGATGGCCGGGTACAGGCCACTGTCGGCGACCCGGCGCGAGAGCAGGATGTGGCCATCGAGGATGGCGCGAGCGGCATCGGCGATCGGATCCTGCGGATCGTCGCCTTCGGTCAGCACGGTGTAGAAGGCGGTGATCGAGCCGCGGCCCTTGGCGCCGTTGCCGGCGCGTTCGACCAGGGCCGGCAGCTTGGCGAACACCGACGGCGGGTAGCCGCGGGTGGTCGGCGGCTCGCCGACCGACAGGCCGATCTCACGCTGGGCCTGGGCAAAACGGGTCAGCGAATCCATCAACAGCAGCACGTTGAGGCCCTGGTCGCGGAACCACTCGGCAATGGCTGTGGCGCGGTAGGCGCCATGCAGGCGCGCCAATGGCGGGCGGTCGGCCGGGCTGGCCACCACCACCGCGCGACGCAGGCCTTCCTCGCCGAGCGTGCTCTCGACGAAGTCGCGGACTTCGCGGCCACGTTCGCCGATCAGCCCGACTACGATCACATCGGCGGCGGTATACCGGGTCATCATCCCCAGCAGGGTCGATTTGCCCACGCCGGAGCCGGCAAACAGGCCCACGCGCTGGCCGCGCCCGATCGGCAGCAGCGCGTTGATCGCGCGCACGCCCACATCCAGCGGCTGGGTGATCGGCTCACGCGCGAGCGGATTGATCGACACGCCCGCCATGCCGACCGTGGCTTCGGCGCGGATCGGGCCCTTGCCGTCCAGCGGTACGCCGTCGCTGTCGATGACCCGGCCCAGCAGGCCTTCACCGACTTCCACGCCACCGCGGCCCAGTGCCGGCACGACGCGGGCGTTGGGCAGCAGGCCGTGCAGTTCGGCGCTGGGCATCAGATAGGTGCGTTCGCCGGCAAAGCCGACCACTTCGGCATCCACCCAGCCGCCATCGGCAACTTCAACCTTGCAGCTGGCGCCCAGTGGCGATTCGCAACCGACCGCTTCCAACGTCAGGCCGACCGCGCGGCGCAGCACGCCTTCGCGGATCAGGCCACGGCCGTGGTTGCCATCGGGCTTGATGCTGTCCAGGCGCGCGGCCAGACGCAGGTTGCGCGCGGCGGCCCACTCGGCGGCGGGGGCGGGCAGGGGTTCGGTGTTCATGTGCTGGCTCCGGATTTGCGCAGCACCGCATCGAGCGCACCACGCAGGCGCGCTTCGAGGGTGCCATCAAGACGCACGGCCTCGGCATGCACGCGCAGGTCGCCACGGCTGAGGCTGAGGTCGGCGGTCAGGCGTTGGGTCGGTGACAGCTGCAGCAGCGGGGCGAGTGCGGCGATGTCGTCCGGGTGCAGGCGCACCTCGACCTCGCGGTTGGCACCGCCCACGGCGTCCACCGCTTCATTGACCAGCTGCGCCAGCAGCGCCGGATCGGCCTCGTAGGCGCGGCCGACCAGGGTGCCGGCGATGCGCACGGCCAGTTCGCCGAGCGCGGCCACCACTTCGTTCTCCAGCCGCACCAGCGGCCGGCTGAAGTTGTCCAGGATGCCTTCGATCTGCGCGATCAGGCGACGCACTTCGGCCTGGCCCTGGGCCAGGCCATCGGCGTGCCCCTGCTCGAAGCCATCCTTTTCCGCGTTGTCCTGGATTGCCTGAATTTCTTCCAGGGTGGGCAGCTGCAGCAACGGTTCGGGTTCGTGCTCCAGATCGGGCCCGGTGAGTTCGAACTGCTCGTCCTGCGGCGGTTCGGGCACCGCCAGCAGGTCCGGGGCAAGCCAGCGCACGGCGTTGTTCACAGCATCGCCTCCGCGTTGCCACCGATGGTGACCGTGCCTTCATCGGCCATGCGCTTGACGATGGCCAGGATCTCACGCTGCGCCACTTCCACATCCGACAGGCGCACCGGACCGCGTGCTTCCATGTCTTCGAGCAGGATTTCGGCGGCGCGCTGGGACATGTTGCGGGTGATCTTGTCGCGCACCTTGATGTCGGCACCGCGCAGGGCCAGGCCCAGGCGTTCGCCGCTGACTTCGCGCAGCACCAGCTGCAGTTCGCGATCGTCCAGGTCGACCAGATCGTCGAACACGAACATCAGGTCCTGGATGCGTCCGCTGAGCGGGGCGTCGATGCGCGCGATCTCGCCCAGGATGGCCTGGTCCTGGCCGCTGTCCATGAAGTTCAGGATGTTGGCCGCGCACTGCACGCCGCCGATGTTGGACGACTTCAGGTTCTGGTTGCCGGCGAACTGGCGCTCCATAATTTCGTTCAGTTCATTCAACGCATTCGGCGGGATGCCGTCCAGCGTGGCAATGCGCAGCAGCACGTCCACGCGGGTGCGTTCGGGCAGCAGCTTGAGCGCATCGGCGGCCTGGTCGGTTTCCAGGTGGGCCATCACGATGGCGATGATCTGCGGATGCTCGTTGCGGACCAGGTCGGCCACCGCACGCGGGTCCATCCACTTCAACGCGTCCAGGCCGGTGGTGTTGCGGCCAAGCAGGATGCGGTCGATCAGGTTGCCGGCCTTCTCGCTGCCCAGGGCCTGGATCAGCATGTTGCGGATGTAGTCGTCCGAGCCCACGCCCAGCGAGGTCTTGGAGCCCAGTTMACTGTTGAACTGGTCCATCACGCCTTCGACCTGGACACGGGTGATGTCGGTCATGGTGGCCATGGCGATGCCGATCTTCTGCACCTCCTTGGGCTCCATGTGGCGCAGCACTTCAGCCGCGTCCAGTTCACCCAGCGAGAGCAGCAGGACGGCGGCGCGCTGGACGCCGGACAGGGGGGCGGTGCCGGCGTCAGTCATTGGCCACCCAGCCCTTGACCACCTGGGCCACGCGCTTGGAATCGGTCTTTACAGCTTCACGCGCCATGCGCAGTCGTTCCTCGTAGGAGTCCACCGGCAGTGCCAGGGTTTCATGTCCGGCCGCGCTCAGGCGTTCGCTGCCCAGTGCGGGCAGGCCTTCGCCGTCATCGACCAGCTGCACGTCGGCGCGGTGCGGTTCCAGGCTGTCATCGCCGGCCTTCTTGGGCTGGCCGGTGATCGAGCGCAGTGCCGGGCGCAGCACGCCGAACACCAGGGCAAGCACCACGATCGCACCGAGCAGCAGCCTCAGGCCGTCCTGCACCTGCGGCAGTTCCCACCACTTCGGCCCTTCGACCGGGGTCACTTCGCGCACGAACGGCGCGTTCATCACCGACACGGTATCGCCACGCTCGGCATCGAAGCCGACCGCCTGTTTCACCAGTGCTTCCACGCGGGTGAGTTCGGCCGCCGACAGGGCCTGGTCGGCCATCTTGCCGTTGGCACCGGCACGCGGCACGTTGTCCACCAGTACCGCCACCGACACACGCTTGATGCGGCCGGCCGGTTGGCGGGTGTGCTGCAGGGTGCGGTCCAGTTCGTAGTTGCGGGTGGCGTTCTTCGAGGTTTCGGTCGGTGCCGCAGCCGTGGCCGGGGCGGCGGCCGGGCCGGGCGGGGTATTGCTGGCCGCACCGGGAACGCCCTGCGGACCGGGGGTGCTGCTGCTGTTCTCGCTCATCTGCTCGCTGCGCAGCTTCTGCGGCTCGCCGTTGTACAGCTCACGGGCTTCCTCGATCACCGAGAAGTCCATGTCCACGCTGACTTCCGGATTGACCCGGCCGGGACCGGTCATGGGTTCGAGCAGTTCGCGGATGCGCTGGTTGAAGGAGGTTTCCTGGCGGCGCACCTGTTCGAACTGCGCCGCGTTCAACGCCGCTTCGCTGTTCGGATCGGACACGCTGAGCATGCGCCCGCTCTGGTCCACCACGGTCACCCGCTCGGGGGTGAGGTCGGGGATGCTGGCGGCCACCATGTGCACGATCGCATCGATCTGGCCGCGTTCCAGCTGCTGGCCGCCGCGCAGTTCCAGCACCACCGAGGCGCTGGCGACATCACGCTGGCGGGTGAAGGCGCTGGGCTTGGGAATGGCCAGGTGCACGCGCGAATCACGCACCGGGCGCAGGGTGTTGATGGTGCGCGACAGCTCGGTTTCCAACGAATGCTGGTAGCGCGCGTTTTCCATGAACTGGCTGACGCCGAAGCCCGGATCGCGCTCCATCAGCTCAAAGCCGAGCCGGCCACTGTCGGTCAGGCCCGAACCGGCCAGCTTGAGGCGCGCATCGTGCAGGTTCTTTTCCGGCACGGTGATGCCACCGGTGGCCGGGTCCAGTTCGAACGGAATCTGCGCGGTGCGCAGCAGGTCGGTGGCCTCGGCGGTGGCCTTCTGGTCCAGGCCGGTGTAGAGCGGCACCATGCCCGGCTTCTGCGACCAGAAGAACACGAACAGGCCTGCCGCCACGGCCACGGCGATCATCGCCATCAGTCCGAGCCGACGGGTGATCTGCAGGCTTTGCAGCCGGTCGAACCACTGCCCAGCCTTTTCGGTGTTCAGGGATTCTTTGGAGAGCGACAGGGCCATGCGTTTCTATCCTTACAGCGGCATGTTCATCACGTCCTGGTAAGCCTGGACGAGACGGTTACGGACTTCCACGGTGGCGCGGAAGGCGATCTGGGACTGCTGCGAGGCGACCATGACCTTGGCCAGGTCCGCACCGGGTTCACCCAGTTCGAAGGCCTTGGCGAGGGCGCCGGATTTCTGTTGCGCTTCGTTGACGCCGGCGATGGCGCCACGCAGGGTGTCGGTGAAGCTCGGGCCCTGGACGTTCTGCGGGGAGACCAGGCCCTGAATGGCATTGCTCTTCGGCGCCTCGGTCAGCGGGCTGACGGCGGACTGCCCCATCTGGGTCTGGAGGGTGCGGATCTGGGAAAGGACGGAGGTGACGGAGTGCGACATCTGGAACGTTCCGAAGCTGGGATGGGGTTTCGAGTGAATACGTTGCAAGTGCCGTGCCGAAACCGTTTACCGGTTCAGTTTTGTTGGTGGCACAAGGGCTTGCGCCTTCACGCGGCGACGGCGAATGGGCGGCCGGTCGCGGCGCGCGACGGAATGTTGCTGCGGCGGTTTGACGCGGCGCGCGTGTCGGGGAGCCGGCGTCGGAAAACCGGCGGGGGGACGTGCAGCCACCCGTGGGGTGGCTCTACCGGGGGTGTGCCGGTGGTGCGGCTACCCGCGGGGCGGTATCGGGGTAGAGCCACCCCATGGGTGGCTGCTCTTCCTAGGGCGTCAGCGTCCAGCGGCCGCTGTTCTGGCGGCGGGCCGGGGCGATGGGACCGGCGTGCTGGGTGAAGACGAACATGCCCTCGCTGTCGGTCAGGCAGGTCAGCAGCAGGGTGTAGGCGGCCGCACCGCCCGGGAACGCTTCGCGCATGCGGATTTCACCGAGGTGCGGGGCGTGGCGCTGGTAGCGATAGGTGCCCTGCACCTGGATCGGGGTGCCCAGAATTTCCAGCACGTACTGGTCGTCCGCGAAATTCACCTGCACCATCCGCCCGGCGTTGGGGTTGTCGGGGCGATAGAGCGGATCGCTGACATTGATGAACTGGCGCGCGTCGAGCGTGGTCGGCAAGGTGCAGGCCGGGGTGGCCAGGGAGGTGGTGGGCAGCAGGGCCAGCAAGAGCAACACGGGGAACAGGCGCATCGGATGACCTCCAAGGGGATGTGCCTTTGATGCTAGTCAGTGCATGGCGCGGGTCTGTAGGAAACGTTGCAATCTGTCTGCCGGCCGTTGCCGCGAACGCCACAACGACAAAGCCCGGGACAGGCCCGGGCTTCTGTGTCATTCCAGCGTGCGGTGGGCTCAACCGGCCAGTTCGGTCTGGTCGCGTTCGATGCCGTACTTGCGCAGCTTCTCCACCAGGGTGGTGCGGCGCAGGCCGAGCAGCTGGGCGGCGTGGGCGACCACGCCCTGGGTACGCTCGAGGGCCTCGTTGATCAGCGTCAGCTCGATGTTGGCCATGTGGTTGCGCAGGTCCAGGCCGGCATCGGGCAGGCCGGCGGCGCGGGTGACCGGGCCGATGCCGTTTTCCAGCGAAGCAGCCACGCCCGGGGCCGGGGTGTGGAAGGAGAAACTGCGCAGGTCCAGACGCTCGTCAGCCACCGGTGCCGGGGCGGCCACGACCACCGGCGCGGCGGCGGTGAAATCACCGCGATAGCGCGCCGGCAGGTCCTGCACGCGCACGTTGCCGCTTGGATGCAGCACGGCCAGGCGCTCGACCAGGTTGGTCAGCTCACGCACGTTGCCCGGCCATTCGTACGTGGCCAGCGCCTGCAGCGCTTCGGCGGTGAAGCGCACTTCGCCGCGACCGGTGCGTGCCAGCTGCGCGGCGATGGTGGTCACCAGTGCCGGCAGGTCTTCGCTGCGCTCGCGCAGCGCCGGCACGTCGATGGGGAAGACGTTGAGGCGATAGAACAGATCCTCGCGGAACTTGCCGTCGGCAATGCGCGACTCCAGGTCGCGGTGGGTCGCGGCGATCACCCGCACGTTGCAGCGGATGGTCTGGTTGCCGCCCACGCGCTCGAAGCTGCGCTCCTGCAGCACGCGCAGCAGCTTGACCTGCATCGGCAGGCTCATGTCGCCGATTTCATCCAGCAGCAGAGTGCCGCCTTCGGCCATCTCGAAGCGGCCCTTGCGGGCGCTGAGCGCACCGGTGAAAGCACCCTTTTCGTGACCGAACAGCTCGCTCTCCAGCAGCTCGGCCGGGATCGCGCCGCAGTTGATCGCCACGAACGGGCCATCGCGACGCGGCGAGCGCTGGTGGATCGAGCGCGACACCACTTCCTTGCCGGTGCCCGATTCGCCCAGCACCAGCACGGTGGTGTCGAATGCGGCGACCTGTTCGATCATCAGGCGCAAGGCGCTCACCGCCGCGCCGTCGCCGGTGGGGCCGGTTTCCTGCACGGCACCGGCCTGGTGCTCGGCATCCAGGCGCTTGAGGCTGGCGCGGCGCAGCAGGGCCTCCATCTGCGCGTGGCGCAGCGGTGCCTCCAGCGGCCACACGTTGGCTTCGTGCAGGCCGTGCTGCTGGGCAAAGCGGGCGGCATCGCCGTCGATCAGCATCACCGGCGGCGGCAGCGCGCCCTTGCCGGCCCAGGCAAACAGCGCATCGCTGCCCGCGCCCGGGTCCAGGCTGCCGATGATCACTGCCACCCAGTCGTTGGGGCGGTGACGGGCCGTGTCGATGTCGGCCGCGTCGGCCACCCAGCGCGGGTTGAAATCCATGAATTCGAGCAGGGCGACGGTGCGCTCGGCGCGCACGGCGTCGTTATCCAGCACCAGGATGCGCGACTCACTCATGATCCATTCCCCTTCAGGCCTTCCAGGATCGGCATGACTTCCTGGATGTAGGACAGCTTGCTGACGAAGTTGTCGGCGCCGGCACGCAGGGCATGCTCGCGGTGTTCGACATCGTCGAAGTGGCTGGCGATGACGATGTACGGCGCGTCGTCCTGCGAYTTGATCAGGCGGGTGGCCTGCAGGCCGCCCATCTCCGGCATGGCCAGGTCCATCAGCACCACCTGCGGGCGCAGCGATTCGGAACGCTCGATGGCTTCAAGCCCGTTGGCGGCGCTGCCGATCACGTCCAGCCACTCGACCTTGCGGAAGTGGCGCATCGCCGCGTTGATGAAGCCTTCGTGGTCATCGACCAGCAGGACGGTGAGCTTGTTCATGTCTTCCATTTCCTTCAGCCCACCCGGGCCAGTTGCGGGGTGCGGGCATTGATCCGACGGCGTTCGCGAGCCGGAGCGATGTCCAGTTGTTCGCGGTATTTTGCAACGGTGCGGCGCGCGATGTTGACGCCCTGGCGGGACAGCAGGCCGGCGATGGCTTCGTCGGCCAGCGGGCGAGCGGACGGCTCGGCATCGATCAGGCGGCGCACCATGGCCTTGACCGCCTGCCCGGAGACGCTGGCACCTTCCAGGCGCACGGCGAAGAAGTGCTTCAGTTCCAGGGTGCCGCGCGGGGTCTGCAGGTACTTGCCGGTGGTGATGCGCGAGACGGTGGACTCGTGCATGCCGATCGCATCGGCCACTTCCTTCAGGGTCAGCGGTGCCATCGCCTCTTCGCCGCGGGTCAGGAACCCGGCCTGGCGTTCGATGATCACCCGCGTGGTGCGCAGCAGGGTGTCATAGCGCATCGACAGGCCGCGGGTGAGCCAGCGCGCCTCCTGCAGCATGTCACGCAGCGGCTGGGCGGCATCGCCGGCCTCGGCCAGGGCGCTTTCGTAACCGGGGTTGATGCTGAGGCGACGGCTGGTGGCCGGGTTGAGCGCCACGCGCCACTGGTTGTCGGCATGCCAGGCGATCACATCGGGGATGACCACGCCGGTGTCGTCCGGGCGCAGGCTGTCGCCGGGGCGCGGCTGCAGCGACAGGATCAGCCGCACCGCTTCATGGATGTCGGCAACTTCGGCATCCAGTTCGCGGGCCAGGGCAACGTAGTCGTGCGCAGCCAGGCTGGCCAGGCCCTGATCCAGCACGCGCTGGGCCAGGTGGCGGGCCGGCACGCGGCCGGGCAGGGCGCGCAGCTGCACGCTCAGGCATTCATGCAGGTCGCACGCGGCCAGCCCGGCCGGCTCGCCGTGCAGGATCTGCTGGCGCACGGCTTCGACACCGGCGGCATCCACGTCGCAGTGGGCGCTGGCCAGCAGTTGCAGCTGCGCCAGCGGCGCGTCCAGGTAGCCGGCGTCGTCGCAGTGCTCCAGCCAGAAGCTGGCCACGCCCAGTTCGCGCGCATCCAGCTCCAGCGACAGGCGCTGCAGGGCGCGCAGTTGGGGGTCACTGGATTCGTCGGCGGCAATGCGCTGCATGCGGTCGTCGTCCCCGTCCTGCCAGCTGGCGCCGGGCACGTCCCACATCGCGCTTTCCGGCAGCTCGTCGAAGGCGGCCACTTCCTGCACGGTGGTGGTTTCGGCGGTGTCATCGGCCGGGGCGTCGGGCGCCTCCTCCAGTTCCAGCAGCGGGTTGGTTTCCAGTGCGCGGCGGATCTCCAGCTCCAGTTGCATGCCGTCCAGCTGCAGCAGTCGGATGGACTGCAGCAGTTGCGGCGTGAGGTGGAGCTGCTGACCCAGCTGGGTCGACATCGTCGGCTTCATGCGTTTTCCCCGTCGCACCGACTCCCCGGTGCGTTATGGAACGCATCTTGCTTGTGATATCCCGACACCGTAATCAGGGGGTTCCTGAGTGGTGTCGTTGGTTTCCTGACACCTTGTCAGGAAAACCACTACAACGCCTCGGACTTTTGACGCTGCCTGCGGCGGAAACCCTTGTGTTTCCGTCGCCAAGGCGGCTGGGGCCTGTTCAAAATCCCGACGCTGCCAAGTCTGAAGCCTTCAGCGTGCCGGGGAACCGACGCCCACTACCTGGCGCCTCACTCCAGTTCGTGCTGGTGGCGCGCGGCGAGCAGCAGCAGATCGTTGGCGCGGCGGCAGCCGAGCGACTCCATCATGCGCGCGCGGTGGGTCTCCACCGTCTTGACGCTGATGCCCAGGTCCGCGGCGATTTCCTTGTTGCTCTCGCCCCGGCCGATCTGGCGCAGGATCTCGCGCTGGCGCGGCGACAGCGCCGCCACGCCCACCGGTTTTTCCTTGCCCAGCATCGGCGCCAGCATCTTGGCCGAGATCTGCGGGCTCAGGAACACCTGGCCGGCATGCGCGGCGCGCAGGGCCAGCTCCAGCTCCTGCGGCGCGGCATCCTTGACCACGAAGCCGACCGCGCCACGGTCCAGTGCATCGCGCACGTGCACCGCATCGTCATGCATGGTCATCATCACCACCCGGGTGCCGGGCGCGCGCAGCAGGATGTCGCTCAGGGCTTCCAGGCCGGTACGGCCGGGCAGGGACAGATCCATCAGGATCACATCCGGGCTGTGCTGGATGGCCAGCTGCAGCGCCTGTTCGGCGTTGCTGGCTTCGGCGGCGACGTCCACGTCGGCAAAGCCCTGGAGCAGGCGGCTGAGGCCGGCGCGGACCAGGGTGTGATCGTCGACGATGAGAACGCGCACAGGCAGGCTTCGGCAGATGTTAAGGCGGGGTGACCACCTTAACGGAGTGGCGGCCTACCGCCAAGCCGATCCCGTCACGGTAGTGGCGGCCGTTGGCCGGCAAACCGTCAAAACGTCGCTCAGGGGTCCAGCGGACGGCGGTCGGCCAGCCGCGCCTGCGCGATCTGGCGGCGGTGCAGGCGGAACAGGTGCCGTTCCAGTGCCATCTCCAGCGCATCGCTCATCGGCTCGAAGCGCAACCACAGGAAGTGCGCGCCGGCACCGGTGGCCGCTTCGGCCAGCACCGACACCGGCAGGTCGATATGGTCGGGCAACCAATCGCAGGGCTGCAGCCGGATCACGCCCAGGCTGCCGGCCGCCGCGCCGGTACGCATGCCCTGTTCCAGGCGGATGCCGCGCCGTGACCAGCGCAGCGGGCGCAGGTCCAGGTCCTGCGCGGTCTGTCGCACCAGCCGCCCGAGCAGGACCATGGTCAGGTCCAGCTTGGCTTCCAGGCGCTGCAGTTGCGCGGTCGCTTCGCCGCGCTCGTCGTGGCCGTCATCGCCGCGCGAATCTTCCACCAGGGCGACGCTGCGCAGCAGGGTCTCGGCGCTGCCCGGGCGCACCACCGCGCTGCCCAGGCGGAACTCGGCCGGCAAGGCGACCTCGCAGCTCAGCGTTTCATCGAACAGCTCGCTTTCGGCCGGATGATGGATGGCGCTGGGACGCGGCTCGTTCATGACAGGGATTCCGCGGTGAGGTAGGCATGCGCGGCGCGGTTGGCCGCAGCGCCCTTGCGCACGTGGCCGGCAGCCTCGTCGCGCTGGCTCATGATCATCACCATGACGCGCTGCTGGCGGCTTTCCAGTGCGCGCAGGCCGGCGACGTCATCCAGTCCGCCGGGCTGCGCCAACAGATGGGTCTGGTCGGCGTGCAGGGTGTCCAGGCAGGCGCCGGCACCCTCGTGGTCACCGGCCAGCAGGGCGGCTTCCAGCGTGTCCATGGCGGTGTTGAGGTCGGCCAGGGTGGGCGCGGTGGCCATTACACGGCGGCCTGCGCGGGCGCGCGCTGGTCGCGCGGGATCGCATTCCACGCCGCGTCGATCTCGCCCAGCAGCTCCAGCGACTCGCGCAGGGCCTCCGGGTCGTTGTGCAGGTTGGCTTCGGTCAGGCGCTGCATGACGTAATCGTACAGGGCCGACAGATTGCCGGCGATTTCGCCGCCGGCTTCATGGTCGAGCGAGCCGTTGAGGTGGCCGACGATCGCGCACACCTCGCCGATCGCCTTGCCTTTGCGCGCCTGATCGCCACGTTCCAGGCAGGCCTGCGCCAGCCGCACGCGTTCCAGCGCACCGGCCAGCAGCAACGCCACCAGCTTGTGCGGGTCGGCGTCGACGATCGAGCTCTGCACGCCGACTTTGCGGTACTGCTCGGTGAATTGACGGTTTGAACCGTACATCAATCATGTCTCCTTCGTGCGGGGCCGCGTGCCTTGCGGGGTCTGCGGCACCGGGGTGGAGCCTGCGTTGGCTGCTGCAATGGCTGCTGCGTTGGTACCAGTATCGGCCGCGTGTGCGATTTACTTGAGCAGGCGGCCGTGTCGATCAGCGGGCCAGCTGACTGAGCTGGGAGGTGAGCGAGGAGGTGGTCTGGCTCAGCTTGCCCATCAACGCATCCAGTGCCAGGAACTGCTTTTTATAGCGTTCCTCCACGCCGGCCATGCGCACGTCCAGTGCCTTGCGGCGCTTGTCGATGTCGGTCAGGGTGGCGTTGATGCTCTTGGTGCGCGAAACAAAGGCGCCTTCCTTGCCTACCGTGGTGCTGACGTAGCCGTCGACCATGTTGAACAGTTTGGTGGCCGCGCCATCATCACCGGTGAGCGCCTGGCGCACCGCACCGGCCTGGTTGACCAGCGCCGCCTCGAACTTGGTGGCATCCAGCACCAGACTGCCATCGGCATTGGGATAGGCGCGGGTCTGCAGGCCCAGCGTTTTGGGGTCCAGGCCAACGGCGGCCAGGTCCTTGAGCACGCCGCCCATCATCGCGCGCAGCTGGCTGGAGGCCCCGCGCATCTGCGCATCGCCGGTGAGCGAGGAGGGCTCCTTGTTCTCGATGTCGTATTTGGTGGCGGTGCTGATTGCRCTGATCGCGCCGTTGTAGGCGGTGACGAAGTCCTGCATCACCTTGCGCGCGGCCGCCACGTCGGTGCTGACGGTAACGGTACTCTTGCCCGGCTTCTTCAGGTTCAGGGTCAGGCCGGGCACCACGTCGGCGACGGTGTTCTCGCTGGACACCACCTCCACCCCGTCGATGGTGAGCTTGGCGTCGGCGGCCGGGGTGCGTTCGGTCAGGCTGTTGGCCAGCGCGGTCAGCTCGGCGTTGCCGGACCCGGCGCTGAGCTTGATCGCATTGGCGGTGCCGGATTTCTCCTGCGACAACGACAGGAACTGGTTGTCGCCAGAGGCGATCAGGGTCGACTGCACGCCCAGGCTGCGGCCGGCCTTCTCGATCTTGGTACGGATCGAAGACAGGGTGTCATCGGCTTCGACCTGGATCTCCAGCGTCTTCTTCTTGTCGCCGACGCCCACCTCCAGCGACAGGGTGCCGGCGCCGAAGGTCTTGGTCTTGGACACCGCCGTATCGGCGATCCACTTGTTCGCCGTGGCCAGCTGGTCGAC
Source organism: Stenotrophomonas sp. P5_A8 (assembly GCF_056400545.1). NCBI lineage: Bacteria > Pseudomonadati > Pseudomonadota > Gammaproteobacteria > Lysobacterales > Lysobacteraceae > Stenotrophomonas > Stenotrophomonas sp. P5_A8. The sequence continues at coordinate 17,960 of NZ_JBFULB010000029.1, forward strand.
CTGGATGACATGGTTGCCGGTGGCGGCCGAATTGGTGCTGCTGACTGTCAAGATATCGTCGGTACCTTCCTTGGTCGCACTGACCAGGCGGGCGTCGAACGCAGTGGAGGCCTTCAGCGCCTTCAGCGAGGTGCTCAGCAGGTCGAACGCGGACTTGACCGTGCCCACCGCCGACAGCTGCATCTTGGCTTTGGACTGCTGCAGGTTGAGTGCGTTGTCCGAAGGTTTGCGGTCTGCCGCCACCAGGCTGGCGACCATGCCGGAAATATCCAGTCCGGAACCGATGCCGCCGTAACCAAAGTCAGCCACGTTGTATCTCCTGTCTGTGTGCCGCCGCGGCGTTGCCGCGTGGCCGTGCTGTCAACGAAGGTAGCGGCCGTAGCCGCCAGGTCTTTAGAACCACGTTGATGCAGGAGTTGTGCCAGTGGCGTGGCGCGGAGGAATGGCACGCGCTTTGCAGGGGCATAGGGGCGGGACGCAGTGCAGGTCCGGCCAGGGGTCTGTAAAAAACCCTCCTCCAAAGTAGAGGAGGGCTCAGGCTACTGAAAAGCGGGGGGAGACGAAGCCACCCGGGGAGTTCAGTCAAACAAACAGCGCTGATAACGGTTGGGCCGCAGGGGCGGGCCATGGCCACGGTGGATGTGGCGACCGGGAGAGAGTCCGGCCCATGGCCATGGCCCGTTCCTGCGCGACAGTTGGCTGTCTTTTCGGGGTTTGCCCGCGCCGCCGGCCTTGGCCGGCGGCGTGGACGCGTGGATCAGCGCAGCAGGCTGAGCACGTTCTGCGGCACCTGGTTGGCCTGGGCCAGCATGGCCGTACCGGCCTGCTGCAGGATCTGGGTGCGGGTCAGCTCTGCGGTTTCCTTGGCGAAATCGGTGTCCTTGATGCGGCTACGCGACGCGGACAGGTTTTCCGAGGAGGTCTGCAGGTTGGCAACGACCGAGGTGAAGCGGTTCTGGATCGCACCGAGGTCGGCGCGGGTGTTGTTGATCGAGCTCAGCGCCTTGTCAACGATTTCCAGCGCCTGCTGGGCACCCTTCACGGTCGACACGTCGATCTTGTCGGCGAACTGCTTGGTCGGAACCGCGGCGTTGCCGGCCAGCGTGATGTCGGTGCCGCTCAGCTGCACCACGGCACCGTCCTTGTCGACGCTGTCCTTGACCGAGGTCAGAGTCAGGGCGCCGGTGGTGGCATCGGCTTCGGCGTAGATACCGGTTTCACCGATCTTGGCGTTGATGTGCGCGGCCAGCGACTGGCCCGCCTTGGCGGTGGTGGTCTCGGTCAGCTTCAGCTCGGCGAAGGACACCGTGCCCGACGCGCTGGTCAGGCTGAAGGCGGCGACCGTCGAGGTGCCGTCGGCGGCGACCGTCGGGGCAGCGGCGGTGGCGGTGACGAACTGCGCGCCGCCCAGGGCGTCGGCCTTGGCATCCACGACCTTGTCGATGGCGATGGCCTGGCCGGCGTTGGCGCCMACCTGGAACAGCTGGCTGGAGAACGAGCCGTCCAGCAGCTTGGTGCCGTTGAAGTCGGACTGCTTGGCGACGCGGTCGATTTCGCTGACCAGCTGGGTGACTTCGGCCTGCAGGGCCTTGCGGTCGCTGGCGGAGTTGGTGGCGTTGGAGGCCTGCACCGACAGTTCACGGACGCGCTGCAGGTTGTTGCCGATTTCAGTCAGCGAACCTTCGGCGACCTGGGCCAGCGAGATGCCRTCGTTGGCGTTGCGGATGGCCACGTCGGTACCGCGGATCTGGGTGCCGAAGCGCTCGGAGATGGCCAGACCGGCCGCATCGTCCTTGGCGCTGTTGATGCGCGAGCCCGAGGACAGGCGCTGGATGGTGGTGGCCAGGGAGCTGCCGCTGGTGCTCAGGTTGCGCTGAGCATTCAACGACATCGTGTTGGTGTTGATGACTTGTGCCATGAGGAGAGGTCCTTGAGCAGTGCACGTACGATGGGTTAGACGCTCCTGACGTGCTTCAGGAGCGGCTCATGTCAGCGCTGCAACAGGCTGAGCACGTTCTGTGGAACCTGGTTGGCCTGGGCCAGCATCGCGGTGCCGGCCTGTTGCAGGATCTGGGTACGGGTGAGTTCCGCCGTTTCCTTGGCGAAATCGGTATCACGGATGCGGCTGCGCGATGCCGACAGGTTTTCCGAGGAGGTCTGCAGATTGGCCACCACGGAGGTGAAGCGGTTCTGGATGGCGCCGAGGTCGGCGCGCACGCTGTTGACCGACTCCAACGCCTTGTCGACGATTTCCAGCGCCTTCTGCGCGCCGACGTAGGACGAGACGTCCAGGTCCTGCACGAAGCTGGAGGTGGCCGTGGCGGCAACCGAGCTGGGGGCGGCGACGGTGGAGTCGGCCAGGCTGAGCTGGGTGGCGCCGGTGATGACCAGGTCGCGGTCGGCCTGGACCGAGGTCAGCTTCAGGCGCTGGGTGTCCGGGGTGCCGGCGGTGGTGACCACTTCGGCGTAGACACCGGCTTCGCCGATCCTGCTGTTGATCTGGGCGGCGGCGGAGGCGGCAAACTCGGCGGTGGTCTTGCCGGTGATGGTGCCGATGGTGGCGCCGTTGATGGTGACGCCGGTCAGGTCGGTGATGGTGGCGATGTCGCCGGTGCTGTCGACGGGGGCGGCAAACTTGGCGTTGCCCAGCGAGCTGGCCTTGGCATCGACGACGCTGTTGATGGCAATCGCCTGGCCGGCATTGGCGCCGACCTGGAACAGCTGGCTGGTGAAGCTGCCGTCCAGCAGCTTGGTGCCGTTGAAGTCGGACTGCTTGGCGACGCGGTCGATTTCGCTGACCAGCTGGGTGACTTCGGCCTGCAGGGCCTTGCGGTCGCTGGCGGAGTTGGTCGCGTTGGAGGCCTGTACGGCCAGTTCGCGGACGCGCTGCAGGTTGTTGCCGATTTCACTGAGGGAGCCTTCGGCGACCTGGGCCAGCGAGATGCCATCGTTGGCATTGCGGATGGCCACGTCGGTGCCGCGGATCTGGGTGCCGAAGCGCTCGCTAATAGCCAGGCCGGCGGCGTCGTCTTTCGCGCTGTTGATGCGCAGGCCCGACGACAGGCGCTGGATGGTGGTAGCGAGCGAGCTGCCGCTGGTGCTCAGGTTGCGCTGAGCGTTGAGCGACATCGTATTGGTGTTGATTACCTGTKCCATGGGTCGTCTC
>NZ_JBFULB010000030.1:0-21069 GCF_056400545.1 Stenotrophomonas sp. P5_A8
GGGTGGCGGCACGCAGTTGCCACCTGTTGCTGCTTGACGCGCGTGTTGCCGCCTATGGCGTACTCCACCATCATTTCTTCGACAGCGGGTTCATCGAAATGCTGATGGTCGGCGAAGACTTTCGCCGCCTGGGGCTGGGTGAAGCCCTGCTGCAGCATCTGGTGTCACGCTGCGAGCGACCGCGCCTGTTCACCTCCACCAACCAATCCAACGAGCCGATGCACGCCCTGCTGGCGCGCAATGGCTTCATCGTCAGCGGGCAGATCGACAACCTGGATCCAGGCGACCCGGAGACGGTGTTCTTCCGAGACGTCGCAGGCCCGGGTCAGCCTGCGCGCCACTGACTGCGGTGGCGATCGTGGCGGCACCCGCATGAAGCGTGCGGCCACAATGGAAGGCGAATTCCATACGCTTCCAGCAGGCGCCTGATGGTTCCCATGCCGCATGAGAGGGTCGATGCGCTCCCATCCTGCGCAGTCGCACTCCCGAGAGCGAGCGTTTATGGCCAGGCCTGAGAGCTGCCGCCAGGCCAAGCTACGAAAGCGTGATATTGCGACGCGTCATGTAAACGATTACATCCCCTGCTAGCGTTGGCTTCACCTCATACCGAGGGTTGCCGAGGAGAGTTGGATGGGGTTGCCTGCCAATCGCTGCACGGTCCCGCGCACGTCAGCACACGGACGCGCGCGCGCGCTGCTCCTTCCCGCCTTGCTGCTGGCGGTGACCGCTTCGGCGCAGAACCTGCCCCCACGCAGTCAGTGGCAGGCCAGCAGCTCCTCCCAGCAGGTGCCGGCCATGGCGGTCAGCCACCTCATCGACGGCGACCCGAAGACTGTCACCGGCGGCGCCTTCAGCCCCGGCCACTGGTTCCAGGTGGACCTGGGCAAACCGGCCTTGGTCAGCGGTGCACGGATTACCTGGGATGTCTCCAACCCCGAGGGCTACACGCTGCAGACCTCGCTGGACGGCAAGCAGTGGCAGCCCGCCTACACCATGACCGACTCGCTCGGCGGCATCGAAACCCTGTTCTTCGCCCCGCGTCAGGCCCGGTACCTGCGCCTGGCCAGCCCGGACCGCACCTCCGACTGGGGTGTTTCCATCTTCGAGCTGGAGCCCCTGGACAGCACCACCAGCGCGCGCGTGGCCGCGCTCACCCCGCAGCAGGCCGCCGCGCTGTGGCAGGGCGGCGGGGCGGTCTCGGTGCCGCTGCTGAAGAGCAACACCCACGCGTTCGACATCGCCCTGCCCCGCCCGCAAGCCACCACCGGCCTGGTGGTGGAGTGGGCCGGCGCGCACGGTGCGGCGCGGCTGCAGGTGCAGGACACGCACGGTGCCTGGCGCGAATTGGCCACCGATGCGCAGGCCGGTAGCCGCCAGCAGAGCTGGCTGGCCGGCGACGCACCGGTGACCGCCAAGGCGTTGCGCCTGAGCGTGGCCGGCGACGCACCGCAGGTGACGCGCATCCGCCTGCTCGGCCCGAAGGCGGTGATGACGCCGATGAAGCAGTACCAGATCGCTGCCAGCGGCGCGCAACGCGCCCTGTTCCCGGCCTCGCTGCACATGCAGCAGACCTATTGGACCGCGGTGGGCATACACGGCGGCCGGCAGAAATCGATCTTCGACGAGTACGGCAACATCGAGGCGTTCAAGGGCGCGCCCCTGGTGCAGCCGATCTGGCGCAACGCCGACGGCACCGCCGCCAGTGCAGGGCAACGCCCCGTGCAGCATGCGCTGCGCGATGGCTGGAAGCCGATGCCGTCGGCCACCTGGTCGCCACAACCCGGGCTGGAGCTGCGCAGCGAATCGTTTGCGATCGAACGCGATGGCCAGCCGGTCACCTACCTGCGCCACCGCCTGCGCAATACCGGCACCGCGCCGGTGGACGGCACCCTGGCCCTGGTGGTGCGACCGATGCAGATGAACCCGCCGTGGCAGAACGGCGGTCTGTCACCGATCCGCGAGATCGCCATCGACGGCCGCAGCGTGCGCGTCAATGGTCGCCGCCTGCTGCAGTCGTTGAGCGCGGTGGACGCGGCCGGTGCGGCGCCGTTTGGACCCGATGGCAGCACCGAGATCACTGCAGCGATCGCCAGCGGCACAGTGCCCACGGCGCAGCAGGCCACCGACACCCGCGGCCTGGCCGCAGCCGCGCTGGGCTACCGCGTGCAGCTGGCACCTGGAGAGACCCGTTCTGTTGTGGTGGCCTTCCCGCTCGGTACCGCGGCGCCCGGTCCCGATGGCGCGTTGCCCGAAGCGCCAGCGCTCGATCTGGCCGATGCCCCGCGCGACGCCGATGCCGCCTTCGACGCACTGGCCACGCGCGCATCCAACGACTGGCAGGCGCGCCTGGGCCAGGTCGGCCTGCGCCTGCCCGATTCCTCACTGGTGGACATGCTGCGCGCACAGGCCGCCTACATGCTGATCAACCAGACCGGCCCGGCCATGCAGCCCGGACCACGCAACTACAACCGCTCCTTCATCCGCGACGGCATGGCCACCTCGGCGGTGCTGCTGCGCATGGGCGAAGCCCAGGTCGCGCGCGACTACCTGGCCTGGTACAGCGAACACGGCGTGCATGCCAACGGGCTGGTCTCGCCGATCCTCAACGACGATGGCAGCGTCAACACCGGCTTCGGGTCGGATATCGAGTACGACAGCCAGGGCCAGTACGTGACGCTGGTGGCCGATGTCGCCCGGCTCGACGGCGGTCCCGAATCGGTGCGCGCCTACCTGCCCAAGGTAAAGGCGGCACTGCGTTTCCTGCAGGAACTGCGCGAGCGCACGCTGGTGCCCGGCTACATGGCCAGCCAACCTTCGCCGGAACGCTTCGCCGGCATCCTCGCCCCGTCGATCAGCCATGAGGGCTACCCCTCGCCCACGCACAGTTACTGGGACGACTACTGGGGACTGAAGGGCTGGCACGACGGCGCGTGGCTGGCCGAATCACTGGGCGATCACGATACCGCCGCGTGGGCGCGTGCGCAGTACACGGCGCTGCACGATGCACTCGCCGCCTCGATCCGCGCGACGATGGCGTGGAAGGGCATCGACTTCATCCCGTCCTCGGCCGACCTGGGCGACGGCGATCCCACGGGCGTGTCGATCGCGCTGGACCCGACCGGCGCCCAGGATGTCTTGCCGCCGGACGCGCTGCGCACCACCTTCGCGCGGTATCTGGACGATGTGCGCAAGCGCGGCCAGCCCGGTGCGTTGTACGCCTACACGCCATACGAAATCCGCAACGTGCTCAGCTATGTGCACCTCGGCCAGCCCGAGGCCGCCGACGAACTGCTGCAGGGCCTGCTGCACGACCGCCGTCCGCTGGAATGGCAGRTATTGGCCGAAGTGGTGCACTCGCGGCTGCGCTTCCCGCGCTACCTCGGCGACATGCCGCACACCTGGATTGGTGCCGAGTACGGTCGCACGCTGTTCGGGATGCTGATGCGCGAAGACGATGATGCGCTGTCGCTGCTGCCCGGTACGCCGCCGTCATGGGTGGCCGGTGATGGTCTGGCCATCGACCGCCTGCCCACCGCCTACGGCACGTTGCAGCTGCAGGCGCGACAACAGGACGCGGCCTTGCGGCTCACGCTCGGCTCGGGCCTGCGCAAGGATGCCGCGGTGCGCGTGTGGTGGCCGTCGCGGACGCGGCCGACCAGCGTGCGCGTGGATGGGCGTGCGGTGAGTGACTTCGATGCCGATGGCGTGCGGTTGAAGCAGCCATTCCGCACCCTTGAGGCGCGCTGGTAACCCGGCAAGGCAGCCGGGCATGGCCCGGCTCTACAAAACCGCAGTGCGGCCCGATCCGCATCGCCACCGCGTCAACGCACCCGGTAGAGCCGAGCCATGCTCGGCTGCTCCACCCCTCACAGGTTGGGCAACCCCGGCCGATCGGTCTGCGATTGCGCCACCGCCTCTTCGCTCACGTTCCAGCGCGGGAGTCGATCCGGACTGCCCACATGCGAGGCAGGGCACCGCCGGTGTCTACCGCGATCGCGGTCAGACGCTGCCCTCATGCTCATGCAGGGTGATCAGCGACTCCATCAGGTCCTCGTCCGCACTCGCGCAGACGGCCAGCAGCACGGCTTCCTCGCAGCCGCCATCGACGATGTATGCGTGGCCCATCTGGCTGTCGATATAGATACCCTCCCCGGTTTCCAGCACCACCGGATCGTAGAACTCGGTGTGCACCTGGATGCGCCCCTCGATCACGTGCACATACTCCTCGCCAGGATGGCGGACCAGCTCGCCGAACTCGGCCGTGGTCTTGGCGCGCACCTTGGTGATGATCGGGATCATCCGCTTGCGCCGCAGCTCGGTGCACAGATAGAAGTAGTCGTAGTTGTCGGTCTTGATCCGCAGCGCCTTGTCCAGCGTACCGAGGCTGCGCCGGGCGGTCACCGGCTTGGGCGCGGTGTCGGTCTCCGGCTCGCAGAACAGCTCGGACATGCGCAGGTTCAGCCGCTGCGACAGGTGCTGGAGCTTGTCGTAGGTCAAGGTCAGGCGGTCGTGCTCGATCTTGGACAACGTGGACAGGGGAATGTCGGTGTGTTCGCTCATTTCCTTGAGCGTCCAACCCTGACGGGTGCGCAGGCCGCGCAGCAGGGTTCCGAGCGTGGGGCTCTTCGGACTCATCAACAGGACCTTTGGGCTATTGCCAGTGAAGTTGGCAATACGATACTACGCGCCGATGAATGTCATCCTGATCAGGATGGTTTATGGCGCTTGAGCGCCCGATTGCCCTGTCCACACTCCGGCAGTGTGTTCGTATCGCCTCGCCGAATGACACCATTTCTGCCCTCTAAACGTCACATTCAGATCCCGCACGCAGCGTCGGGCACGATCACGCGCATTTGACATTTCTCTGATCAGGAATATTGTTGTCTGATCGAGACGTTTTTGACCCAGCCGTGGTTTGCGTGGGACAGCCGCGTCGTCCAGTTCCAACGGGAGCGTCAGATGCGTGTGTTGTCAGGGCTAGTCGCGGTGTGTTGTGGGCTGCTGGTGCTCTTCCAGGCCGGTGCGCAGCAGGCGCCTTCCGCGCCGCAGGTGGCGACCCGCCCCAGCGGTGAGGGCTCCACGCCCCGGCTGACCGCCGACGATGTGACCCTCTGGCTGGATGGCTTCATGCCGTATGCGATCGGGCGCGGCGATATCGCCGGTGCGGTGGTCACCGTGGTCAAGGACGGCCAGATTCTTGCCCGCCGCGGTTACGGCGTCTCCGATGTGCAGAAGCAGACGCCGGTGGACCCGGACGGCACGCTGTTCCGGATGGCGTCGGTTTCCAAGCTGATGACGTGGACCGCAGTGATGCAGCTGGTGGAAGCCGGCAAGCTGGATCTGGATACGGACATCAACCAGTACCTGGATTTCAAGGTGCCCGAACGCGGCCTGCCGATCACGTTGCGGCAGCTGATGACGCATACCGGCGGCTTCGAGGCCAACATCAAGTACATGTGGACGAGCGAAGCGGTGGCGGCGGCCGGCGGCACCGAACTGGGCCCGTACCTCAAACGCCGGATACCGGCGCAAATCTTTGCCCCGGGCACTGTGCCGGCGTATTCGAACTACGGCACCAGCCTTGCCGGCTACATCGTCGAGCGCGTATCGGGGCAGCCATTCGTCGACTACGTCGAGCAGCACATCTTCGTGCCGCTGCAGATGCAGCACGCCAGCTTTCGTCAGCCGCTGCCGCCTGCGTTGCGTGGCCGGGTCTCCCAGGGCTATGCACTGGGATCGGGCCAGCCGCGCGACTTCGAAGTCACCCCGTCCGCGCCGGCCGGGGCGATGTCGGCCACGGGCAGCGACATGGCGCGTTTCATGATCGCGCACCTGAGCGCGGCGGGCGGTCACGACACGGCCATTCTGAAGGCAGCGACCACTCAACAGATGCTGACGCCGCAGACCCGCTTCGCGCCACCACTGAACACCATGGCACTCGGGTTCTACGAGATCGACGTCAATGGTCAGCGGGTGGTGTCCCACGCCGGTGACACCTACTCGTTCCACTCGCAGCTGTTCCTGTTCCGCGACCACGACGTCGGCCTGTTCGTCGCGCTCAACAGCGCCGGCGCCAACGGCGTCACCGGCCCGATCCGCCGTGAGCTGCTGGAGAACTTCGCCGACCGCTACTTCCCGGCAGACGCCCCCGCCGCGGCACCGCAGGTAGACGCCGCGCTGGCCAGGGAACAGGCGCGCCAGCTGGCCGCACCGAGCTATCTCGATTCACGTCGCGCCGAAACCGGCATCGGCCGCACCGGCATCCTCACTCAGACGCGGCTGGAGGCGCTGGACGATGGCAGTCTGCGCCTGCCGCGCCTGAAACAGCCCAACGGACAGCCGTCCACCTTCAGGCCGATCGCACCGTGGTTATGGCAGGCGAACAACAGCGAGCTGCGCCTGGCCGCCATCCTCAAGGACGGAACGCCGGTCGGCTTCGCGGTCGACGCGTCCTCACCGTTCAACGTGTTCCTGCGCGCGGAAGGTTACCGCTCGGCGGTGTGGCTCAAGCCACTGCTGACCGCTGCCATGGCGGTACTGGCGCTTTCCGCGCTGGCCTGGCCCGTCGCCGCGTTCGTCCGCCGTCGTCATGGCCGCGTGCTGGCCTGGCCGCGCAGGACGCTGCTGGCCTATCGCCTGAGCCGCCTCGCGTGCTGGTTCATGCTGCTGGTACCTGCAGCAGCCATGGCGTTGATGGCGTGGGCGGCCGCGGATTTCGCCCGCCTGGACGACCGTCTCGATCCGGCGGTGATCGGGCTGGGCACCGCCTCCGTGATCGCCATCGTCGGCGGGCTCGCGGCGATGACCTGGAACCTGCTGCAGACGCTGCGCGGCGGACGCGGCTGGCTGGCACGCCTTTGGGCCGTGCTGCTGCTGATGGCCGCCTGCGTGCTTGCCTACGCGCTGGCTCTGATGGGCCTGGCCGACTTCGCTCTCAACTACTGACCCGTCGCCCCGCTTCGGGGCTGGAGACATCCTGTGAAACTCACCCTGCAGATCGACACGCTTGCATTGCTGGCTCCGTTCCGGATCAGCGGTTACGTTTTCGAACACGCCCAGGTGCTGCGCGTGGAACTGGAAGACGGCGGCCATCGCGGCCGTGGCGAAGCCAGTGGCGTGTACTACCTCGATGATGCGCCAGAGCAGATGCTGGCCACGCTGGAACAGCTGCGTGCGCGGATCGAAACCGGCATCAGCCGCGCCGACCTGCAGCAACTGCTGCCCCGCGGCGGCGCGCGCAACGCGCTGGACTGCGCATTGTGGGATCTGGAGGCGAGCCGGACCGGCAAACCGGCCTGGGCGCTGGCTGGGTTGTCGCAGACCCGGCCGCTGCTGACCACCTGGACCCTCGGCGCTGATGATCCGGCGACGATGCAGTCGATCGCCACCGGGCGTTATGCGGCCGCCAAGGCGCTCAAGCTCAAGCTCAGTGGCGAACTGGATATCGATAGCGAACGCGTGCGCGCCGTCCGCAAGGCGCGCCCGGAGGTATGGATGGGCGTGGACGCCAACCAGGGCTACACCGTGGACGTGCTGGACGCGTTGATGCCGGTGCTGCTGGACAACGGCATCAAGTTGCTGGAACAGCCGCTGCAGCGCGGTCGCGAAGCCGAACTCAAGGGCTTCGCACGACCGCTGCCGTTCGCTGCCGACGAAAGCGTTCAGGACGCGGCGGACATCGAAGCGCTGGCCGGTCTGTTCGACGTGATCAACATCAAGCTCGACAAGGCCGGCGGACTCACCGAAGGCCTGGCCATGGTCGACAAGGCCCGTGCACTGGGCATGCAGGTGATGGTCGGCAACATGATCGGCAGCAGCTGGGCGATGGGCCCGGCCTTCATCGTGGGCCAGCATTGCGACGTGGTCGATCTCGATGGCCCGCTGTTCCTGCGCGAGGATCGCGTCCCGGGCCTGCGCTATGACGAGGGACGGGTGCATTGCGAGGACGCGGTGTGGGGCAAGGGGGTGCAGGCATGAGCATGACATCGCGGCATCCGCGCACCCTCAGCTGGCGCGCGCTGGTGGCCGGCCTGCTGCTGACCTCCAGCGCCGTGTTCTCGCCGCTGCACGCACAGGCCCCGCCGCCCGCCGCCGCGCCGCAGCCTGCAGCCACCCGGGCGCCTGACAGCGTCACTCCCCCGCCGGCCGCCACCGGCACGCTGGATGCAGCCCGCGTCGACACCTTCCTGGACGGCCTGGTCCCCTACTTGATGGCGCAGGGCGATCTCGCCGGTGCCGTGGTCACGGTGGTCGAGAATGGCAAGGTCGTCACAGAGCGCGGCTTTGGTTTCTCCGATGTCGAGAAGCGCACGCCGGTCGATCCCAAAACCACCCTGTTCCGCCCCGGGTCCATCTCCAAACTGTTTGTCTGGACCGCGGTGATGCAGCTGGTCGAACAGGGCAAGCTGGATCTGGACGCCGACATCAACATCTACCTGGACATCAAGGTCCCGGCCAACGGTGCGCCGATCACGCTGCGCCAGATCATGACCCACACCAGCGGTCTGGAAGAGCGCATGCGCTACCTGATCGTGCTGGGCCCGGACCATCCGGCCAACCGCGACAACTTCCTCAAGGAATGGGTGCCCAACCAGATCTCCGCACCGGGCACCACGCCGGCGTATTCMAACTACGCCACCGGCATCGCCTCGTACATCGTCGAGCGGGTCAGCGGCCAGCGCTTCGAGGACTACGCCAGACAGCACATCCTGCAGCCGCTGGGCATGCAGTACGCCAGCTTCGAACAGAAGCTGCCGGCCGAGCTGCTGCCGCACGCCGCCAAGGGCTATCTGCTGGGCTCGGGCAAAAGCTACCCGGCCGAGAAGAACACCGCGCCGGGCGTGGGCGGTCTGTATGCCTCCGGCTCGGCGATGGCACGTTTCATGATGGCCACGCTCAATCATGGTGAGCTCGACGGCCAGCGCATCATGCGCGCCGAGACCAACGCACAGATGCTGACCCCGCAGCCGGCGATCCTGCCGCACCTGCCGCGCATGGCCCTGGGCTGGATGGCCTCGGACACCGGGGGCTACGACACGCGCTCACACGGCGGCACGATGCTGTTCTTCTACTCGTGGCTGTGGATGATCCCGGAACGCAACATCGGCGTCTTCGTTTCCACCAACAGCGTGGGGCGTGATGCGGCCGGTTCTGCCCTGCGCGCCCAGGTGTGGGAGCGCTTCGTCGAGAATTTCCTGCCGAYCCTGCCGATCGAACGCGCCGGCCCGGGCGTGGATGCTGCCACGGCCCGCTCGCACGCCGCTGCGCTGGCCGGGACGAGCTGGCAGAGCACGCGCCGTTCGGACAGTTCCTATCTGCGCATGCTGACGCTGTTCGCACCGATCCGCGTGCACCCGCAGGATGACGGCACCATCACCGTGGATGGCCAGAAGGGCCTCAACGGCCAGCTGCTGCGCTGGCGCGAGGTGTCGCCGTGGTTGTGGCAGCAGGAAAACGGCCGCGGCCTGTTGGAAGTGAAGGTCAAGGACGGCCGACCGGTGTACTTCTCCGGCGGTCCGTTCGCCTCGGTGTTCGGCTTTGAACCGATCCCCGGCTGGCGTTCGCCGGCGTGGCTGCGCCCTGCGCTGTTCGTCGCGCTGGGGCTGCTTACGCTGTCGGCCGTGCTGCGCGTCGGTGGCGTGTTCGTGCGCCGCTACTACCGTGTCAGCGCGCCGGCAGAAAACCGCGGCCTGCGCTGGCTGCAGACGCTGTCGATCACCACGCAGCTGGGCACCGTGGCCGCCTGGGCGCTGTACGTGAAATCGATCGCTGGCCCGGGCGCGATCTCGTCGTACACCAACGGGCCGTTGATCCTGGTGCAGGCGCTGTCCTGGCTGAGCGTGTTCGCGGCAGCGGCATTGGTCTGGGTGGCGATCCGCACCCCGGCCAGCTGGCCGCGCGTGCGCCGCTACGGCGCCTGGGTGGTCGCACTGGCAGGGCTGGTGGTGGCGTTCGTTGCCATTACCCAGCGCCTGATCAGTACCGGCCTGCAGCTCTGACCCACGGATGCCCCGCCCGATGAGCATCGCTGCACCGCCCAGGGCCTGGTTCGGGCAGCCGCCAGGCCTGACCATCCTGTTCCTCACCGAGATGTGGGAGAAATTCTCCTACTACGGCATGCGGGCGCTGCTGGTCTATTACATGACCAAGCAGCTGCTTTTCTCGCAGGAGCAGGCCTCGATGGTCTATGGCCTGTACACCGCGCTGGCCTACCTGAGCCCGGTGTTCGGCGGCCTGCTCGCCGACCGCTGGCTGGGCAAGCGGCATGCGGTGATCCTGGGCGGGGTGATCATGGCGTTCGGCCACTTCCTGATGGCCTTCGATGCCCTGCTGTATCCGGCACTGCTGGCGATCGTACTTGGCAACGGGCTGTTCCTGCCGACCCTGCCGGGCCAGGTCGGCGACCTGTACCGGCGCGATGATCCGCGTCGTGGCTCGGCGTTCAACGTGTACTACGTGGGCATCAACCTCGGCGCGTTTCTCGCGCCGCTGGTCTGCGGCACGCTGGGAGAGGTGTATGGCTGGCACGTCGGTTTCTCGGCCGCCGGCATCGGCATGCTGCTGGGCCTGGTGGTCTACATCAGCGGCCGACGGCACCTGCCACCGGATCCGCCGCGCAGCGAGCGCGCCACGCTGCCCTTCTCCGCGCTGTGGCAGCCGACCTACCGACCACTGCTGCAGCTGATGACGATGATTGCCGGATTGATCGTGGTATTCCGACTGGCCTACGAGCAGATCGGCAACACCATCGCGATCTGGCTCGATACCGGCGTGGACCGCGTGATCACCGCCGATTTCACCGTCCCGATGACCTGGTTCTTCTCGCTCAATCCGCTGCTGGTGTTCCTGATCACACCGCTGCTGGTGCGGCGCTGGACGCGGCAGGCGCGCGAGGGCCGCGAGCCGGCCGCACTGACCAAGATGGCGATCGGCGCTGCCGTGGTCGGCCTGTCATTTGCGCTGGTGGCGATGCTCGGCGGCGAACCGTCGGCCAAGGTCGGCTGGCTGTGGGCCGCGCTGTTCTTTGCGATCTTCACCCTGGGCGAGCTTTTCATTCTGCCGGTGGGGCTGGGTCTGTTCGCGCGCCTGGCGCCGGCAGGCTTCGGCGCGACGATCATCGCGTTCTGGTTCCTGGCCTCGTTCGGCGGCAATCTGCTGGCCGGCGCCGTCGGCACGCTGTGGTCAACGCTGTCCAGTGCGGTGTTTTTCTCGCTGATGGGCGGCACCTGCATGCTCGTTGCCATCCTGCTACTGCGGCTGGAACGCCGCGCGCGACCGCTGTTGGCTGGCAACGCCTCACCTGCCCCGCAGGACGCTGCCCCGGCTGCCCGTGCGGTGCGCGCGGGTTGAGGTGTCGGTGCCGCACCGTGCTTATCGGTGTGGTGACGATCGCGCTTGATCGCGGCCCGTGGTCCGGCGCAGTGCGCCCACCAGGCGCCAATCGGTCTGGGAAGCGGCCCTGGGCGCGCTCGAATTGCTGCAGCGCAATACTCCTTATTGAGACACTATTTTCTAATTGAGCTTGACATATCTCTGATCAGGATAAATATTCCTTGCACAGGATTTGTAGGGACATCGAAATGCCCGATCAGTTTCCGCACGTCTCCGACCGCCGCGCGTGTCGTTCGCTGCCCATGTCCTCTCCCCTGACCGATGTGCCGACACGCTGCTGCCGCGGCACCGCGCGCGTCCACCGCACTCCCCGATGCAACGCCACGCGGCTGTCGCAGTCCCGGATCGCCGTCGTTTTCTCTGCCTGACCCCGTTCCTGATGCCTGAGAGCCCGCACATGCGCAAGCCGATGAAACGTTCGATCCTCGCCTCCACCGTCACGCTGTGCTGCATGGGCCTTGCCACCTCGGCGATGGCCCAGGACGCCAACGCCGATGGCAGCCGCAGCACGCCCGATGTCGTCGAGCTTGATCGCGTAGTGGCCACCGCGCAGAAGCGCAGCGAGAACGTCATGGAGGTGGCTGCCGGCGTCAGCGTGATCAGCGAAGAACGCCTCGAAGCATTCGGCGCCACCCGCTTGAACGACTTCGCCGCCTACGTCCCCGGCTTCCAGGTGGACAGTGGCGGCGCGCCGGGCCAGACCACGATGGCGTTGCGCGGCGTGGCGCCGCTCGGCGGTGGCTCGATCATCGGCACCTACATCGATGACACACCGATCGGCACGAGCAGCAACAAGCAGCGCGCAACCACCTACGCGCTGGATCTGCTGCCCTACGACATCCAAAGCGTGGAAGTGCTGCGCGGCCCGCAGGGCACCCTCTACGGCGCCAGCTCGATGGGCGGCCTGTTCAAGTACATCACCAAGGCCGCCGATCCGGATGGCCTCGAGTTCCGCGCCGGCATGGACGTCAATGCCACCCGGGAGGCCGGCGACGTCGGCACGGGCGTGCGCACCTCGTTCAACGTGCCGCTGGTCGAAGGCAAGCTGGGCCTGCGCGCCAGCATGTCGCGCCAGGGCACGCCCGGCTATGTCGACCAGCCGGATCTGGCCGGCGATGACGCCAAAGACAGCAACGGCTACTACCAGCTGGCCTCGCGCCTGGCCTTGACTTGGCGCATCAGCGACACCGCCAACCTGCGCGTGCAGGCGCTGTCGCAGATCGTGGATGCCGACAACTCCAGCGCGGTAGGCCTGACCTATCCCACGCTGGAGCCAATCCGCGGCCCGCTCGAAGGCATCCTCCAGCGCGCGACGCCGTACCGGATGGAGACCGACTACTACTCGGCGATCCTCGACTGGGATCTGGGCAACGTCGATTTCGTCTCCGCTTCCAGTTTCTCCGAAACCCGCATGGACGAAGTGCAGGATTCCACCCTGGTCTATGGCGCGGCGTGGCCGCTGCTGACCCGGTATCCGGCCGGACAGGCGCAGTTCGATGTCTTCCTCGGCACCCGCAAATGGACCCAGGAATTCCGCCTGAATTCCAAGGAAAACGCGCGCTTTGAATGGTTGCTCGGCACCTTCTTCACCGGTGAGAAGAACGCCAACCGCCAGCAGGTCAGCGCCTACGATGCCAACGGGATACCGCTGCCGTTCAATCCCGGCACCGCCAGCCTGCCCGGCACCTACGACGAGCAGGCGATCTTCGCCGATGTCACCTACAAATTCAGCCCGCGTTTCGATGTGTCCGCCGGCGTGCGGCATGCGCGTAACCAGCAGGATTTCGAACAGCACAGCGTCGGGCTGCTGTACGGTCCGCGACCGATCGACCTGGCCGACGACGCCGATGACAGCGTGACCACCTGGAAACTCGCCTCGCGCTGGCACTTCAACGAAAACGCGATGCTCTACGCCCGCTACGCCACCGGCTACCGCCCGGGTGGACCGAACGTGTCGACCTCCGGCGTGGTGCCCATGACCAAGGCCGACACGCTGGACAACCTCGAACTCGGCTTCAAGTCGCACTTCTGGGACCGTCGGGCGATGATCGATCTGGCCCTGTTCCGGATCGACTGGGACGACATCCAGGTGCGCGTTTCCGAGAACGGCCTGAGTTGGATGGGCAATGCTGGCAGCGCGCGCAGCCAGGGCGCGGAGCTGAGCTTCATGGTGCGTCCGGCCGAGCGCCTGACGGTCGGGCTCAACGCGGCCTACATCGATTCGAAGATCGGCGATGTGCCGGCCTCCAGCGGCCTGGTCGCCGGCAGCCGCATGCCGATGACGCCGCGGCTGAGCTGGTCGACCACCGTCGACTACGATTTCGATGTGACCGCGCAGTGGCAGGGCCGGGTCGGTGCCGGCTATCGCGTCACCGGCGCGCGCGTGGCCGGCGCGTACGAGATCGACAGCTACAACGCCCTGGACCTGCATGCCGAACTGACCAACATGACCTGGACCGTGCGTCTGTACGCGCGCAATGCCGCCGACGAGCGTGCCTATGTGTCGACCGGCGCGGTGCGCGATGCACTCAACCGCTACGTCGCGGTGACCGGCGTGCCGTTGCAGCCGCGCACCATCGGCATGTCGATCGACTATCGCTACTGAGTGCCACCTGCGCGCCCGGCGACGCCTTATCCCGTCCCGTGACCGCCTCCCTCCCCCACTACCCCGGATCCCCATGAGCTCGACGCCCACCGCAGCCGTTCAGGCACTTGCCGCCCTCCCCCAACCGTACCTGCTGTTCCTGGGCGATATCACTGAGGCGGGCTTCGCCAAGACCGCGATCGGCCTGCACGACTGGGCGCCGGAAGTGTGTGTTGCCGAATGGAGCCTGCCGGGCTGCCCGATCACCACCGGCCTGCCGAGCATGACGCCGGCGCAGGCGCGCGCCGCCGGTGCGCGTGCGATGGTGATCGGCGTCGCCAACGGCGGTGGGGTAATTCCGCCGCAGTGGCTGCCCGCGCTGGTCGACGCGCTTGAACAGGGCCTGGACCTGGTGAGCGGCATGCACCAGAAGCTCGGTGACATTCCGGAGCTGGCCGCCGTCGCCGACGGCCACGGACGTGCGCTGATCAACGTGCGCATCCCGCCACGCGGCATTCCGGTCGGCAACGGGCGCAAGCGCACCGGCAAGCGCGTGCTCACCGTCGGCACGGACTGCGCGCTGGGCAAGAAGTACACCGCACTGGCCCTGGCGCGCGGCCTGCGCGGGCTCGGCGTAGCGGCCGACTTCCGCGCCAGCGGCCAGACCGGCATCCTGATCGCCGGCAGCGGCATTCCGATGGACGCGGTGGTCGCCGATTTCTCGGCAGGCGCCGCCGAGCTGCTCAGCCCGGATGCGGCCGACGATCACTGGGATGTGATCGAAGGCCAGGGCTCGCTGTTCCACCCCGCCTACGCCGGTGTCAGCCTCGGCCTGCTGCACGGCAGCCAACCGGATGTGTTCGTGGTCTGCCACCAGCCGGGGCGCAAGCACGTGCTCGGTTATCCGGACTATCCACTGCCCTCCATCGAAGAGGTGATCGCATTGACCGTGCAACTGGGGCGCCGCACCAACCCTGACATCCGCTGTGTCGGCGTCAGTCTCAACACCCACGGCATGACCGAGGCTGCGGCATCGGCTGCCTGTGCGGAGGTCAGCGCGCGTCTCGGTCTGCCCGCGGCTGACCCGATGCGGCAAGATGGAACGTTCAACCGTTTGCTGGAGGCCTGCATCGCATGAAGATGACATCCCGTACCTTGAGCTTGTGCGTCGCGGCCGTGCTGGGCCTGAGCCCGCTCGCCGCCTTCAGCGCCAGCCGGACCCGTCCGGTGGAAACCGAAGTCGCACGCCTGGCCACATTGATCGACGGCAAGGTCGGTGTCTCGGCATGGCGCCTGGATGGCAAGGGCGAGCAGGTGCATCTGAATCCCGATGAAGGCTTCCCGATGGCCAGCACGTTCAAGGTCGCCGTCGCCGCCGTGATCCTGAGCAAGGTGGATGCCGGCGAACTGGCGCTGACCACGATGGTGCCGGTGCCGAAATCCTTCTACGTCGATTCGGAAGTGATCGCCGACCGCTTCATCCACGACGGCGTGAGCCTGTCGGTGCACAACCTGCTCGAAGTGATGTTGACCCAGAGCGACAACACCGCCACCGACGTATTGGTGGCCCAGGCCGGCGGACCGGCCGCGGTCACCGCCTGGCTGCGCGCGCACGGCATCAACGGCCAGCGTCTGGATCGCAACACCCGGCAGCTGCTCAGCGATATCTTTGGCCTCGGCGATGCCCCGCTGACCAAGGAACGCGTCGCGGAACTGACCCTCGACCCGGAGGTCGTCAAGCGCACCAAGTCCGGCAGCGAGGCCTTCGACAAGGATCCGCGCGACACCTCCACGCCGCGTGCGATGTCGACCCTGCTGACCCAGCTGTTCACCGGCAAGGCACTCAGCCCGGCCAGCACCGAGGTGCTGGTGCAGATCATGGAGCGTTGCCGGACCTGCAGCGCACGCCTGCGCGGCAGCCTGCCGCCGGGCACCAAGGTGGCCGACAAGAGCGGTACCGTCGCCGGYACCGTCAACGACGTCGGCGTGGTCACCCTGCCCGACGGCAGCCGGTTCGCCATCTCGGTGTTCGTCAAGGCCAGCAACGCACCGCGCAGCGAACGTGAGCGGGTGATCGCCGAGATCGCCCGCACCGTGCGCGATTTCTACCTGCTGCAGCCCACGGCCGCCGGCAAGTGACCGCCGCCGCCAGCCGGTTCCAGCGTTATCTGTTGCCCGGCCTGGCGTTCAAATCCGCCGTGATCGGCGGCGGGTACGCCACCGGCCGTGAGCTGGCGGAGTTCTTCCTGCCCTCGGGCCCGTGGGGCGGCCTGGCCGCGATGGTGTTGTCGATGCTGATCTGGAGCGTGATCTGCATCCTGACGTTCCTGCTGGCACGGGCGATCGGTGCCAACGACTACCGCACCTTCTTCCGGCATCTGCTGGGGCGTGGTTGGTGGACCTTCGAAATCGCCTATCTGGCGCTCATCGTGGTGGTACTGGCCGTGTTCGGCGCGGCCGCCGGCGAACTGGCCACGACCATGTTCGGTTGGCCACGGATCGTCGGCACGCTGCTGCTGGTGGCGATCATCACCGGCGTGGTGCAGGCCGGCACCAACGCCGTCGAACGCATGTTCAAGCTGATGTCGGCCTTCATGTACGTGGTGTATGCCATCGCCGCGTGCCTGATCCTGTCCCGCTTCGGCCACGGCACCCTGGCGCAGTTGTCCAACACCCCGGACCTCGGCCCGGGCTGGGTGCTCAACGGGGTGACCTACGCCGGCTATAACGTGTTCGCGGCGGTCTCGATCCTGCTGGTCGTGCGCCACCTGCTGTGCCGTCGCGACGCGGTGATTGCCGGCGCCCTGGCCGGCCCGTTGGCGATCCTGCCGGCGATCGTGTTCTACGTCTGCATGATCGCGTTCCTGCCGGACATCGCCGACGCGCCGCTGCCTTCCGACCTCATGCTCGGCCAGCTCGGCCTGCCGTGGTTCCAGTGGCTGTTCCGCCTGATGATCATGGTCGCCCTGGTGGAAACCGGGGTCACGCTGATGGCCTCGGTGGACGGCCGCATCGGCGTCAACTGGAAAGAACGCACCGGCGCCGCGCCCGGACGCGGCGTGCGCGTGGCGATCATCGCCGCGATCCTGCTGGCAGCCGTTTTCCTTGCCGACGGGATCGGCCTGGTGGCACTGATCGCCAAGGGCTACCGGCTGCTGGCCTACGCCATCCTGGCCACCTATGTGGTGCCGTTGCTGGCGTACTCGGCGTGGCAGCTCTGGTCACGTCGCGGGCGGGCCTTCACGCCGCCGGGGGCGGAACCGCCCTGCCCGCGCCCTGCCATGACGGATGCCCTCGGCACTTACCCGCCACAGGCAAAGACCAGGAACTGATGCAGCGCGCGTGCCGGCGCGGACAGGTCCTCGTCCGGGCGCCAGACCAGGCCGACGTCCATCGGCGGCACTGCATCGGTCAAGGTGCGCACGTCGATCCGGCGCCCCTCCAGCGACCACGGCCGATAGACCATGTCCGACAGGATGCTCACCCCGAACCCGTAGGCGACCATGCCGCGCAGCGCTTCCAGCGACGAGGTGCGGAAAGCCACGTTGGGCGCGCGCCCGACCGAACGCCAGTAGCGCATCGCCGACTCCTGCCCMTCGTCGACCGTCAGCATGATGTAGGGATACGGCGCGACGTCAGCCGGACTGATCACCGGCAACTGCAGCAGCGGGTGCGACTCGGCCAGCCACAGTTGGCGGCGCGACCGGATCAGCACCTGCCGACGCAGTACGTACGGCTCGGCCATGTTGGAGATGATGCACAAGCCGAAATCGAGCTCGCCGCTGCTGACGCCCTGCTCGATCGTCGCCCGGTCCATGTCCACCAGCTCGACCTCCACCTGCGGATAGGAGCGTTTGAAGCGCGCCAGCAGGCTCGGCAGGAAATAGCCGAGCACGGTGTAGGAAGCGCCGATCCTGACCCGGCCCGGCAGCGTGTTGGCCAGGAACATCGGCTCGCTCAGGGCGTCCTGCAGGGTGTCCAGGATGTGCCGGACGTGCTGGTGGAAACGGTGGCCCTCGGCGGTCAGGCCGACCCCGTGCGGCAGGCGATCGAACAGTTTCAGCCCCAGCGCGGCCTCCAGCTGGGCAACGGCGGTGGTGATCACCGACTGGGAGACGTGCAGCTTGCGCGCGGCCTGCGAGAACTGTCCCAGCTCCGCCGCCTCGGCGAAATAGCGCATCTGGCGCAGGGTCAGGTTGGCTGGGATTTGCATGCACCGCTCCCGTAGCATGGAGATATCTGAATAAACAATACCTCATACGCTATTAAACAAATTTACGATATGCCGCCGTGCCTCTAGACTTCACACCGGGTGCAATGCGCCATGGCCCCAGCCGCCTTGAAAGCGCTGGTCCTTACCCGCTTCGCGACGGGATCCCCCGGGATGCCGGCGCGTCAACATCGCCATTACCGTTGCCCCCCGCCTGCGGTAAGCCTGTAGCTCCATGACCCAAGCCCAGCGAGGCCCCTGACATGTCATCACCCCAGATTCCCGCCACCAGCGCGCCGTTGCGTCTGCACGTGCCCGAGCCCAGCGCCCGCCCCGGCCAGGCCACCGACTTTTCCTATCTGAAGCTGAGCCCCGCCGGCGCGGTCGACAAGCCGCCCGTGGACGTGAGCGCCAGCCAGACCGCACCGCTGACCGGCCAGCTGATCCGCGTGCTGGACGACAACGGCGACGCCGTGGGTCCGTGGGCCGCCGACATCGACGACGCGGTGCTGCTGCGTGCGATGCACGCCATGCTCAAGACCCGCGCCTACGACGCGCGCATGCTGATCGCCCAGCGCCAGAAGAAGACCTCGTTCTACATCCAGTGCCTGGGTGAAGAAGCGATCGCGGTCGGCCAGACCCTGGCGCTGCGCGATGACGACATGCAGTTCCCGACCTATCGCCAGCAGGGCATCCTGGTCACCAAGGACGTCTCGCTGGTCGACATGATCTGCCAGGTGCTGTCCAACGCGGCCGACCCGCTGAAAGGCCGCCAGCTGCCGATCATGTACTCGTACAAGGACTACGGCTTCTTCTCGATCTCGGGCAACCTGACCACCCAGTACATCCAGGCGGTGGGCTGGGCGATGGCCTCGGCGATCAAGGGCGACACCCGCATCGCCACCGCATGGGTGGGCGATGGGGCGACCGCCGAAGGCGATTTCCACGCCGCGCTGACCTTCGCCCACGTGTACCGCGCCCCGGTCGTGCTCAACGTGGTCAACAACCAGTGGGCGATCTCCACCTTCCAGGCCATCGCCGGCGGTGAGAACACCACCTTTGCCGCGCGCGGCGTGGGCTACGGCATTCCGTCGCTGCGTGTGGACGGCAACGATCTGCTGGCCGTGTACGCGGCCTCGCGCTGGGCCGCCGAACGCGCCCGCAGCAATCTCGGCCCGACCCTGATCGAGTGGGTGACCTACCGCGCCGGCCCGCATTCGACCTCGGATGATCCGTCCAAGTACCGCCCGGCCGACGATGCCCAGCACTTCCCGCTCGGCGATCCGATCGACCGCCTGAAGCAGCACCTGATCAAGCGCGGCCTGTGGAGCGATCAGCAGCACGACGAAGTGCGCACCGAACTCGATGCCGAGGTCCTGCGTGCCCTCAAGGAAGCCGAGACCCACGGGTTGCTCGGCAGCGACAACCGTCCCGGCGCGGCCCTCATGTTCGAAGACGTCTACAAGGACATGCCCGAACACCTCCGTCGCCAGCGTCAGCAGTTGGGAGTCTGAACACATGAGCGGGATTGAACAGAACAACACCGGCGGCACGCCGATGACCATGATCCAGGCGCTGCGCTCGGCGATGGACGTGATGCTGGAACGCGACGACAACGTGGTGGTCTTCGGCCAGGACGTGGGCTACTTCGGCGGCGTGTTCCGCTGCACCGATGGCCTGCAGACCAAGTACGGCAAGCAGCGCGTGTTCGATGCGCCGATCTCCGAGAACGGCATCGCCGGCGCGGCGATCGGCATGGCCGCCTACGGCCTGCGCCCGGTCGCCGAGATCCAGTTCGCCGATTACATCTACCCGGCCTACGACCAGATCGTCTCCGAAGCGGCGCGCATGCGCTATCGCTCCGGCGGCAGCTTCACCTCCTCGCTGGTGTTCCGTACCCCGTGCGGCGGTGGCATCTACGGTGGCCAGACCCACAGCCAGAGCCCGGAGGCGATCTTCGCCCACGCCACCGGCCTGCGCACGGTCATGCCGTCCAACCCGTACGACGCCAAGGGCCTGCTGATCGCCTCGATCGAGAACGACGATCCGGTGATCTTCCTGGAGCCCAAGCGCCTGTACAACGGCCCGTTCGACGGTCACCACGACCGCCCGGTCACCGCGTGGTCCAAGTACCCGGACAACCTGGTGCCGGAGGGCTACTACAACGTGCCGCTGGACAAGGCCGCCATCGCCCGCGAAGGCAAGGCACTGACGATCATCACCTACGGCACCACCGTGTGGGTAGCCAAGGCCGCCGCCGAAGATGCCGGGATCGATGCCGAAGTGATCGACCTACGCAGCCTGTGGCCGCTGGACCTGGACGCCATCGTCAATTCGGTCAAAAAGACCGGCCGCTGCATCGTGCTGCACGAAGCCACGCGCACCTGCGGCTTCGGCGCCGAGCTGGTCGCCCTGGTGCAGGAGCATTGCTTCTACCACCTGCAGGCGCCGGTGGAACGCGTTACCGGTTGGGACACCCCGTATCCGCACGCGCAGGAATGGGACTACTTCCCGGGTCCGTCCCGGGTCATCGATGCAATGCAGCGCGTGCTGGAGGACYGAACCATGGGACATCACGTCATCAAGATGCCGGACATCGGTGAAGGTATCGCCGAAGTCGAACTGATCACCTGGAAGGTCGAGGTCGGTGGCCCGGTCGCCGAAGACCAGGTCGTGGCCGAGGTCATGACCGACAAGGCCATGGTCGAGATCCCCTCGCCCGTGTCAGGCACCGTCGTCTCGCTGGGTGGCAAGCCCGGCCAGATGATGGCCGTCGGCAGCGAGCTGATCCGCCTGGAAGTGGACGGTGCCGGAAATGCCAGCGCCACCAGTGCACCGGCCGCCGCGGCGCCTGCCGAACCGGTTGCCGCGCCCAAGGCGGCCG
>NZ_JBFULB010000031.1:0-20827 GCF_056400545.1 Stenotrophomonas sp. P5_A8
GGGGACATTCGCCGGAAAGGGCATGGGGGCCCAGCGCCCGGCCCACCGACGACCGCGCATGAAAAGGTTCGCAGCGCGCTTGGTTTTCACCACGCAGACGAGAGAAGAACCAAAAAAAAACCCGCCACGAGGGCGGGTCTTTTTCGGGGAAGCTCAAGCATCCTTGCGGATTACTTGATCTTGCCTTCCTTGTACAGGACGTGCTTGCGCACGACCGGATCGTACTTCAGGAATTCCATCTTCCCGGGGGTGTTCTTCTTGTTCTTGTCCGTCGTGTAGAAGTGGCCAGTGTTGGCCGTCGAAATCAGACGGATCTTGTCGCGCTTGCCTGCCATGATTATTTACTCCTCAGACCTTTTCGCCGCGCGCACGCAGCTCAGCCAGAACGGAATCGATACCGTTCTTGTCGATGGTGCGCAGGGCATGCGCGGAAACACGAAGCTTGACCCAGCGGTTTTCGCTGGCAACCCAGAAGCGGCGCTCGTGCAGGTTGGGCAGGAAACGACGACGGGTCTTGTTGTTGGCGTGCGAGACGTTGTTACCCGTCTGCACTCGCTTGCCGGAAACTTGGCATACGCGGGACATTGCGCACCTCGATGAAAGTAATTGTCAGCCCATAGCCCGGGCGACGGCGGCCTCGGCGGTTTCCCGCCACACGTCATGAGAATCAAAGGGTTACGCTGTCGAGGGCAGGCCGGATGACGTGTTCCCGGCCACCGATCCAAAGGTTTCTGGACACAGCGAGCCGCGCATTATGCCGCAGCCCAAGGGCCTGCGCAAGTTGTCCACAGGGCGCGCCCGGCCCGCCTGTTCGCGCCGCCGCTGCACCGGGGCGGCAATACTGGCCCTCCCCCACCCGGACCCCACCCATGCGGCTGCTCGCCCTGACCTATGGCACCGAAGGCGACACCCGCCCCCTGGTGATGCTGTGCCATGGCCTGATCGCCGCCGGCCACGAAGTGCTGCTGCTGGCCGAAGGCGACACCCTCGGCAGCGCGCGCGACCTGGGGGTGCCGCACGCGGCGTTGGAAGGGGACATCCATGACGAGGTGGTGGCGCTGGTATCGCGCGGCAACGACACCCTGGCCGCCTCGCGCGGGCTGGCACGGATGGCCCGCCAGCACGTGCCGGCGTGGATGCGCCAGGCCGACGCGGCGGCCGCCGGCTGCGATGCGGTGCTGACCGGCGGGCTCGCCGCGTTCGTGGGCATGTCCGTGGCCGAACGCCACGGCCTGCCGGTGATCGGCACYGGCATGATCCCGCTCACCCCCACGCGCGCGTTCCTGTCCCCGTTCCTGCCACGGCTACGCCTGCCCGGCGCGCTCAACCGGCTCAGCTACACGCTGGTCAACCAGGCGGTCTGGCGGACGTTCCGCGGGCCGATCAACCGCGCCCGACGCGCGCTGGGCATGCCGCCGCGACGCACGCTCTGGCGCGACCTGCCGATGCTGTACGGCATCTCGCCCAGCCTGCTGCCGCCGCCCGCGGACTGGCCCGCCGACCACCGCATCTGCGGGCAATGGCGCGCCCCGGACCTGGCCTGGCAACCGCCGGCGGACCTGCAGGCCTTCCTCGACGCCGGACCGGCGCCGGTGTACCTCGGCTTTGGCAGCATGACCGGCTTCGACCGCGACCATGTGCTGCCCGCCCTGCTGCAGGCGCTGGCACCGCGCCGGGTGCTGCTGTTTCCCGGCTGGGCCGGAGTGCCCAGCGGCACTCTGCCGCCGCAGGTGTTCGTGGTCGGCCCCACCCCGCACGAGGCTCTGTTCCCGCGCTGTGCGCTGGTGATCCACCACGGCGGCAGCGGCACCACGCACTCGGCCTGCCGCGCCGGCGTGCCCTCGCTGGTGATGCCGTTCGCCGCCGACCAGTTCTTCTGGGCGGATCGGTTGCAGCAGTTGGGGGTAGCACCGGCAGCGTTGTCGCCGAAGCGGCTGGATCACGACACCCTGGCAAATGCGATTGGTTTCGTCGAACGCGCCGGGACCCGTGAGCGGGCGGCTGCACTTGGCAGGGGGATGGAAAGCGAAAACGGCGTGGCCAACGCAGTCGATCTGATCGACCGGCAGTTGGTGGGAATACCGACTCGACAACAAGGTTGAACTGCCATGAAAGAGTGTGACCCGGTCATTTGACCTCCCCGGCAGGGGCTGCCGTAATGGATGCACGCCCCCGCCCTCGCCGTCGTCATTCAGTTGGCTAAACGGCTTGGGACGAAAAAACCGCCGCAAGGCGGTTTTTTCATGCCCGAAGGAACGTGTGCATGATCAACGCAACCGCCGTCTACATGGATGGCTACAACTTCTACTACGGCCGTATCCGGGGAACGCGCTATAAGTGGATCGACAGGGTGGCGCTGTTCCACCGCTTGCTCCACGAACAGGATCCTGAGTCCCAGGTGACGTTGGTCAGGTAGTTCAGCGCGTTCTGCCTGGCCCGGTTCTCGACGCATGGCAATGCATCGACCATCGCCCAGGACTGCTTCCTGCGCGGGCACGAGGCCCGACATGGCGCCCGCTTCCAGAAAACGATGGGGGACACACAAGCGATGTGGAACCCATGCTTCGTGCGATCAAAGCAGATTTTCCCCACATCCGGCTTGGAGTGATTACGCCACGACGTCCTCCAGAGGACGGCGCGGTCTCCCACCGGAACATGATGTCATCACTATCGGCGAAGGCGCACTGGGCGCGGAGCCACATTCGCGACGAGGAACTGGCAGCATGCCAGCTGCCAGATCGCATCCAGACCGGGAAAAAGCCCATCGACAAGCCGTCGCATTGGTGACGCCGCCTTTGGCGTCGGCATGGCGGCACGCGGCAAGGCGTGCCGCCGTTCGATTCAGGCCGGTCCAGCCTCTTCCTTCCGATGCAACCACCGGTACAACACCGGCAGCACCAGCAACGTCAGCAACGTGGACGACACGATGCCGCCGATCACCACCGTGGCCAACGGACGCTGCACCTCCGAGCCGGCGCCGACGTTGAAGGCCATCGGCACGAAGCCCAGCGAGGCCACCAGTGCGGTCATCAGCACCGGACGCAGGCGGCCGAGCGCGCCGTCGCGCACTGCGTCGGCCAGCGGCAATCCGCTATCGCGCAGGCTGCGCACGAAGCTGATCATCACCAGGCCGTTGAGCACCGCCACGCCGGAGAGCGCGATGAAACCGACGCCCGCGGAGATCGACAGCGGGATCCCGCGTGCGGCCAGTGCAAGCACGCCGCCGGTCAGTGCCAGCGGTACGCCGCTGAACACGATCGCGGCATCCTTGACCGAACCAAAGGCCCAGAACAGCAGCGCGAAGATGATGATCAGGGTCAGCGGCACCACGATTGCCAGGCGTTGGCTGGCCGAGATCAGCTGCTCGAAACTGCCGCCGTATTCGATCCAGTAGCCGTTGGGCACCTGCACGTCGCGGCCGATGGTCTGCTGCAGCTCGGTGACGAAACCGCCCAGGTCTCGGTCGCGCACGTTGGCGGTGACCACGATGCGACGCTTGCCGTTCTCGCGGTTGATCTGGTTCGGCCCTTCGCTGTTGCCCAGCGTGGCCAGCTCGCGCAACGGGACGGTACGCGCACTGCCGCTGCTCCAGCTGCCGCTGCGGCTGGATTCGTCGGCGTCGCCGGCCAGCGCGGTCTCCAGCGATACCGGCAGGTCGGCCAGCGCGGCCGGGTCCTGGCGTAACGCTTCGGGCAGGCGCACGACGATGTCGAAGCGACGGTCGCCTTCGAACAACTGTCCCGCCACTTGGCCACCGACGGCAGTGGCCACGGTCGACTGCACCTGGCCCGGGTTGAGCCCGTAGCCGGCCAGCGCGGCCCGGTTGGGGGTGACGGTGAGCAGCGGCAGGCCGCTGGTTTCCTCCAGCCGCACATCGGCCGCACCGGGCACCTTGCCCGCCACCGCCGCAATGCGCTGGCCCACCGCCAGCAGCGTGTCCAGGTCATCGCCGAACAGCATCACCGCCACGTCCGCCCGCACACCGGAGATCAGCTCGTTGGTACGCATCTGGATGGGCTGGGTGAACTCGTAGTTGTTGCCCGGCAACTGCTCCACGGCTTCTTCCAGTTCGCCCAGCAATGCCGCGCGCGACTTGCGCGGGTCCGGCCAGTCCTTGCGCGGTTTCATCATGATGAAGGTATCGGCCACCGACGGCGGCATCGGGTCGGAGGCTACCTCGGGCGTGCCGATCTTGGAGAACACCTTGTCCACTTCGGCGAACTGCATCAGCCGGTTTTCGATCTGCTTCTGCATCTGGATCGACTGGGTCAGGCTGGTGCCGGGGATGCGCATGGCGTGCATGGCGACATCGCCCTCATCCAGGTTGGGCACGAATTCGCTGCCCAGCCGGGTGGCCAGCAGGCCGCAGCCCACCACCAGCACCAGTGCACCGGCCACCATCCAGCGGCCGCGACGCAGCGAGAACGCCAGCAGCGGTTCATAGCGCCGGCGCACCCAAGCCATCACGCGGTTTTCCTTCTCCTGCACGTGCCCGCCGAGGAACAGCGCGATCGCCGCCGGGACGAAGGTCAGCGCCAGCACCATCGCACCGGTCAGTGCCAGCACCACGGTGATCGCCATGGGATGGAACATTTTTCCTTCCACGCCGGACAACGCGAAGATCGGCAGGTACACCGCGGTGATGATGCCCAGGCCGAACAGACTGGGACGGATCACCTCGGCAGTGGCGCTGGCGGTTTCGGCGAAACGTTCGGCGCGGGTCATGTCACGGCCGAGGGCGTGCTGGCGTTCGCCGAAGCGACGCAGGCAGTTCTCGATGATGATCACCGCGCCATCGACGATCAGGCCGAAGTCGAGCGCGCCCAGGCTCATCAGGTTGGCCGACACGCCGCCGCGGGCCATGCCGGTCAACGTGAACAGCATCGCCAGCGGAATCACCGCCGCGGTGATCAGCGCGGCGCGGAAATTGCCGAGCAGCAGGAACAGCACCACGATCACCAGCAGCGCACCTTCGACCAGGTTCCTGGCCACGGTCTCGATGGTGCGGTCCACCAGCGCGGTGCGGTCGTAGCTGGCGGTGACGGTGACGCCCGCGGGCAGGCTCGCCTGCGCCTGCTGCAGCCGCGCCGCCGCGGCCTGGGCGACATCGCGGCTGTTGGCGCCGATCAGCATCACCACCGTGCCCATCACCACCTCGTGGCCGTTCTGGGTGGCCGCACCGCTGCGCAGTTCCGGCCCATCCTTGACCTCGGCCACATCATGCACGTGGATCGGCACGCCTTCGCGACGGGCCAGCACGATGTTGCCGATCTCCTCCAGGTTGGCCACCTGGCCGGGAATGCGCACCAGGAACTGCTGGCCGTTGCGCTCGATGTAGCCGGCGCCGACGTTCTGGTTGTTGGCTTCCACCGCCTGCGCGACGTCTTCCAGGGTGAAGCCGAGCGCACGCAGCCGCGCCGGGTCCGGGGTGATATGCACCTGGCGCTGGAAGCCGCCGATCGTGTTGACCTCGGTAACACCGGGCACATTGCGCAGCTGCGGCCGGATCACCCAGTCCTGCAGGGTGCGCAGGTCGGTGGCGGTGTACGGCGTGCCATCGGGCTTGCGTGCCTTTGGATCGGCGTCGATGGTGTACATGAAGATCTCGCCCAGGCCGGTGGAGATCGGGCCCAGCTGCGGGTCCAGGCCGTCGGGAATCTGCGATTTCACCTGCTGCAGGCGTTCGGCCACCTGCTGGCGGGCGAAGTAGATGTCGGTACCGTCCTCGAACACCACGGTGACCTGCGACAGCCCGTAACGCGACAGCGACCGCGCCTGCTCCATGCGCGGCAGCCCGGCCATGACCGTTTCCACCGGGTAGGTGATGCGTTGTTCGGTCTCCAGCGGCGAGTAGCCGGGCGCGGCGGTGTTGATCTGCACCTGGACGTTGGTGATGTCCGGGGTGGCGTCGATGGGCAGCGTGGTGAAGCTCCAGATGCCGACCGCGACCAGCACGGCGGTGAGGGTCATCATCAACCAGCGATGGGCGATGGAGGCGCCGATGATGCGTTCAAGCATGGGAGCGTCCTCCGCGGTGCGACGCGCGCGGCACGCGATCAATGCTCATGCGATGCCCCCGCCTTGCCGATGTCGGCCTTGACCACGTAGCTCTGTTCGACCACGACGTCTTCGCCCGTCTTCAGCCCATCGGTCACTTCGACCTGGCCGGCATCGCGCGCGCCGAGGGTGATCGCACGGGCGGTGTAGGTATCGCCGACGCGCACGAACACCACGTCCTTGCCGTCCATGCTCTGGACCGCAGCCAGCGGCACCACCAGCGCGGCGGGCTTGGTCGCCACCACGATGCGTGCCTTGACCGCCGCACCGGGCCGCCACAGGCCATCGTCGTTGCGCAGCGTGGCGCGGGCGACGGTGCTCTGGCTGGCGGTGGCGGTGCCGGGCAGCACGCGTTCCAGCGTGGTGGTCTGGCTGACACCGTCGGTCATGCGCGACACGGTGACCGGGACGCCGGCGGTGATGTGCTGGGTATCGTTGCCGAAGATATGCAGGTCCACCCACAGCGTGGACAGGTCGCCGATCTCGAACAACGCCGTGCCCTCGCCCGCCACGCCGCCAACCTGCGCTTGCCGCGCCAGCACCACGCCGGCAATCGGCGCGCTGACGGTGTAGGTGGTCAGGCTGAGGTTGCTCTCGATGCTGGCCAGCACCTGGCCGGCGCGGACGCTGTCGCCGACGTTGGCGCGCAGCGAACGGATCGGGCCGGGGAAGCGCGCCATCACCTGCGCCACGCGGCCATCGACGGGCGTCAGCAGACCCTGCACGTCGTGTTCGTCGGCGATGGTGCCGGCGGCGACCGGGGCCACACGGATACCCGCCTGTTCGGCCATGGCTGCGGCGATGGTGGTGCGCTCCGGCGCGTCATGGTCGTCTTCGCCGTCGGTGTGGCCCGCTTCGGCGTGCCCTGGGTCGATGTCGGCGGGGCCGGCTGCAGGGGCGTCCTTGCCGCAGCCGGTCAGGGCCAGTGCAGCGAGCAGGAACGTGGCGGCCAGCGCGATGCGGTGTGCGGAACGGTTCATCGGCGGTCCTCCGTGGACACGTGGGGCGTGGGGGTGTCGCTGGCGGCGACCATGCTTTGGCCGGTCAGGCGCTGGATTTCGATCAACGCGGTCTGTGCGGCGATGGCCGCATCGAGCTGGCGTTGGCGCGCGTCGATGCGCATGGCCTGCAGCTGCGCCCATTCCATGTAGCTGATGGCGCCGGCGCGCCAGGCCTTCTCGGCGGCGTTTTCGGCGCGCTTGAGCTGCGGCAGCACATCGCGCGCCATACGCGTGACTTCCAGCTGCGCGGTCAGGTAGCGCCCGTGCGCCTCGGCCAGCGTGGCGTACAGCTGCAGGGCGCGTGCGTCGCGTTCGACGCTGTTGAGCGCCAGCTCGGCCTCGGCGGCGCGGATCTCCGGCGCGGCACGCGCGACGCTGCCCAGCGGCAGGCTGAAACCGGCCACGAAGGCGCTGTCGCGGCTGTCGCGGTTGTTGCGGACTCCGACCTGCCAGCTGAGATCCGGCCGCGCGGCGGTGCGTGCCAACTGGACCTGCGCCTCGCGGATGCGCCGTTCACCGGCCAGTACCGCCAGTTCCGGGGTGCGCTGCAGTTCCTCGGCCAACACCGCAAAGTCCTGCAGGGCCGGCAGCTGCATGGGGTCGCCGGTGACCACGTTGAAGCCGGGATTGCGTTGCCGCCAGAGCGCGGACAGGGCGGCACGTGCGGACTGGTCGGCCTGGCGGGCCCGATCGCGGTCCAGTTCAGCCTGGGCCAGCATCGCCTGTGCGGTCAGCAGTACCGATTCGGGCGAGGCGCCGGCCTGCAGGCGCAACCGCGCGGCGGCGACCGCGCGCTTGCGCTGCTCGATGTCGGTGGTGGCGATGCCCAGTTGCTGGCGCGCCTCGGTGATGGCGAGGTAGCGGCGGGCGACCTCGGCCAGCAGGTCCAGGCGTGCGGTCTCGCGCTGCGGCGCCAGGCTGTCGATGTTGGCCTGGGCCACTGCACGACGCGCGTCCAGCTTGCCGCCACGTTCCAGCACGCCGGCCAGGGTGACGGTCAGCTCGGCAGTACGGAAGCCGCTGGCATCGCCGGTGCCGAGCGCGTTCTCAAGCTCGACGCCGACGGTGAGCGGCGGCGTCAGCGCCGCCGCATCGCGGCGGGCTTCCCAGATCGGGCGCTGCGCGTCGGCCAGGCGCAGGTCGGGGTGATAGTGGGCGACGCGCGCGATGGCGGCGTCGAGGGTCAACGGGTCAGGCGTATCCGTACCCTGCGCATACACGCACGGCACGAACGCAACGACAGCCAGGGCTGCCATGCGCATCCACATGGGGGACTCTCCAGATAGCGGTTCAGATGGACAACGGCGGCGCGTGGCCGCAAGGCATCAGGACGCTATCGGGGGGCGCAGCAGGCTCTCGGGCGGCTGGGTGCGCAACTGCGCGGTCAACCCGACCGGCACGCTGTGCGCAGGCGCGGTGGGCAGCAGCCACGGCAGCGAGGCCATCGGCAGGACGCCGCCATGACCATGGCAATGCCCGCAATGGACCAACGCGTGCAACAGGTCACCGTCACTCGCATCGGGATCACTGCTGCCCGGAGTGGCCGCATCGGTGGGCGCAGCATCGGTATGCAGGCTGATGTGGATGTCGGCCAGTGCCGAGGCCGTCGCCGTGCCGAACACGCCCAGGCCGACCGCGACCAGCATCAGCAGGCGCAGCAGCAGGGACGAATGCGGGCGGGCAGAACGGAACATGCCGGCAGGGTAGCCGGCGGCTTGCGCGTTACACAATCGCAGCCGCCGGCATGGGTTCACCTTGGCGGGGTCTGCCGTGGCGCGGCCGACCCCGTTGTACTCAGCCAGCGGCCTTGCGCTGGGCGATGTACGCCTGGATCTGCTGCTCCAGCACCGGCAGCGGCACCGAGCCCTGCTGCAGCACGGCATCGTGGAAGCCCTTCACGTCGAAGCGGTCGCCCAGGTCCTTTTCGGCCTGGGCGCGCAGGCGCACGATCGCGATCTCGCCCAGCTTGTAGCTCAGCGCCTGGCCCGGCCAGGAGATGTAGCGGTCCACTTCGGTGGTCACTTCATGCTCGCTCAGCGCGGTGTGGTCGCGCAGGTAGGCGATGGCCTGCTCGCGGGTCCAGCCCTTGTGGTGCACGCCGGTGTCGATCACCAGGCGCGCGGCGCGCCACATTTCGTAGGTCAGGCGGCCGAAATCCTCGTACGGGGTTTCGTAGATGCCCATCTCCACGCCGAGCTTCTCGCAGTACAGGCCCCAGCCCTCGCCGTAGGCGGAAATGTAGGCGGTGCGGCGGAACTCGGGCTGGTCGCCGTGCTCGGCCGCCAGCGCACCCTGCAGCGCATGGCCCGGGTCGGACTCGTGCAGGGTCAGCGCCGGCAGGTTGTACAGCGGTCGCGCCGGCAGGTTGTAGGTGTTGAGCCAGTAGGTGCCCATGCCACCGCGCCCGGCAGTCCAGAACGGGGCGATGTCCGGCGGCACCGGCACGATGGTGAAGCGCGCGCGCGGCAGGGTCATGTACTTGCCGATCACCCCGTCCACGCGCTTGGAGATCCACGCGGCGCGATACAGCAGCTCGTCCGGGGTCTTGGCGTAGAACTGCGGGTCGGTGCGCAGGAAGGTGAGGAACTGCGCGAAGCTGCCCTTGAACTGGACCTGCTTGATGATCGCGTTCATTTCCTCCTGGATGCGCGCCACTTCCTTCAGGCCGATCTCGTGGATCTGCTGCGGGGTCAGGTCCAGCGTGGTGTATTGGTGGATCTGCTGCTTGTAATACGCCTCGCCACCGGGCATCGCCTCGGCCGCCAGCGTGGTGCGCGCCTGCGGCACGTACTCGCTGACGAAGAAGGTGCGCAGCTTGCCGAACGCCGGCACCACGCTGTCGCTGATGGCCTGGCGTGCCTGCGCCTGCAGCTGCGCCTGCTCGGCGGCGGGAATGCTGGCCGGCAGCTTCTTGAACGGTGCATACAGCGGTGAGGCGGTCGGGTCCTTGAGTTCGGACACGGTGGCGATGGAGACCTCGCGGCCGTCCAGCACCGCGCGCGGCACGCTGAAGCCGCGCTTGAGCCCGGCGCGCATGTTCTCGGTCTGCTGGTCGAAGTAACGCGGCACATCGTTGAGGCGCGCGATGTAGTTGCGGTAATCCGTCGCGGTCTTCATCTCGCGGCGGGCCATGAACGACAGGCTCGACCAGAACGAGGAGTCGGCGTTGAACGGCATTTCATAGCCGCCCAGCCGCACCTCGGCAGCCAGGTTGAACACCTGGTCGCGGTAGATGGCGTAGTTGATCTGGTTGTCCGGCGACAGCGCCTTGCGGTCGACCTTGTCCAGCTGGGCCAGCACGTCGTCCCAGACCTTCAGCCGCGCCTGCTGGGCGGCCTCGCCCACGTCGGGCATGCGGGTGGCGTTGGCCGGGCCGTCTTCATCCTCGCTGGCCGCACCACCGCCGTCCTGGCGCCACTTCCATTCCTTTTCGTAGATGGCGCGGAACTGCGCATCGGCGGGGCTTTCAACAGCCAGGCTGGCCGGGGCGGTGGTCGGTGCGGCCGGCGCAGCGGCCAGGGCGCCGCCGGCAGGAAGGGCCAGGGCGAGCAGCAACGCGGTGACGAGCGGTGATTTCACGATCAGGGGTTCCCGGGAGACGGCAAACCCCGATGATGGCACCCGGCGGCGGCCCTGCGCATGGTTCAAAGGTCCTGCCGGGCCCCATGAACCTGGGGGTGGCATTGACGGAACGCGTTCCGTCGCCCCGCCCTAATGCGCCGCCTTGTCCCGCTTCCACCCACGGTGGGCGATATCCAGCTTCAGGCTGTACAGCGCGGTGAACGCCGGGAACAGGTTCTGCAATACACCCACCGAGTCCTGCTTGGCCGAGAACAGGAAGTAGCTCAGGGTCATCAGGCTGCCGACCACGCTCATGTACCAGAACAGGCGCGGGATCACCGGCTTGCCGGCGCGTTTGGAGGCCACGAACTGCACCAGCCAGCGGCCGCCGAACATCAGCGCGCCGGTATAGCCGATCAGCTTCCAGCCGGTTACGTGCAGGCCGGTCCAGTACAGCCAGGTCAACGGTTGGTCGAGCCAGTGCAGCTCCATCAGCGTTCTTCCACGGCGGTGCGCTTGCTGCGCGTGATCAGCCAGGCCACCCCGCGCAGGTCGCGGATGCCGACCAGCGCCCGGCCCAGGTTGTTGTACTTGGACACCCCGGCGGTGCGGTGGCGGTGGTTGACCGGCACGCTGACGGTCTTCCAGCCGGCACGCTGCATCAGCGCGGGCAGGTAGCGGTGCATGTGGTCGAAGTACGGCAGGTCCAGGAACGCGGCGCGTTCGAACAGCTTGATGCCGCAGCCGGTGTCGGGGGTGTCATCGCGCAGCATGCGCGCGCGGATCGCGTTGGCCCACTT
This sequence comes from Stenotrophomonas sp. P5_A8, assembly GCF_056400545.1. Classification (NCBI taxonomy): domain Bacteria; kingdom Pseudomonadati; phylum Pseudomonadota; class Gammaproteobacteria; order Lysobacterales; family Lysobacteraceae; genus Stenotrophomonas; species Stenotrophomonas sp. P5_A8. The sequence goes on from NZ_JBFULB010000031.1 coordinate 11,420, forward strand.
GCTGGCCCAGCGCTTGCTGCCCGAGTCCTGGCGGTTGACCCGCCAACCGGCGAACAGCTTGACCTCCGGGGCGGCGGCCGCACGTGCGGCCAGCAGCTTGGGGATGTCGGCCGGATCGTTCTGCCCGTCGCCGTCCAAGGTGGCGATCCACGGCGCGCGTGCATGCTTCACCCCGGTGCGCACGGCGGTGCTCTGCCCGCTCTGGTTGACGTGGTGCAGCACCCGCAATTCCGGGTTGGCGGCCTTGAGCCCCTGCAGCACGGCCAGGGTGTCATCGCGCGAATGGTCGTCGATGTAGACGATCTCGAAGTCGATCCGTCCGCGCAGGGCGGCGGTGATCTCCTCGATCAGGGGGGTGACGTTGTCGCGTTCATTGAAGACCGGGACGACGACCGACAACTGGGGTTGGCTCATGGTCGGGCTCTGCGAAGGGCCGGGATCGAAAAAGAGCGCGCATTTTCCGCTCCCGAGGTTATCCGAAGATGAATTGGGAGATGTGTGTCAGGCGTGATCGCCGAAATAGTCGCGGCACCAGGCCACCACGGSCGGCAGGCCCTGCTCGATCGGCGTGGCCGGTTCATAGCCGAATGCGTCATGGGCGCGACGGGTGTCGGCCATGGTGCGGACCATGTCGCCGGGCTGCATCGACTTGTAGACCTTGTGCGCCGGGCGTCCTGCGGCCGCCTCGATGATCCCGATGAAATGCTCCAGCTCGATCGGCGTGTGGTTGCCGAGGTTGAATACACGGTGCGGCACGTCCTCGCCGGACGGATGCGCCAGCGCGCCGAGGATACCGGCCACGATGTCGGAAACATGTGTGAAATCGCGCTGCATTTTTCCGTCGTTGAACACATCGATGACGCGTCCGGCCAGCACTGCGCGCGAAAACAGCAGCGGCGCCATGTCCGGGCGGCCCCAGGGACCGTACACGGTGAAGAAGCGCAGGCCGGTGGCATGCAGGCCATACAACTGCGCGTAGGTGTAGGCCATCAGTTCGTTGGCTGCCTTGGTGGCGGCATACAGCGAACGCGGCTTGTCGATGCGCTGGTCTTCGGAGAACGGCGGCGTGGCCGAGTCGCCGTAGACCGAGCTGCTGGAGGCATACACCAGGTGCGCCACGCCGCGATGCCGGCACAGCTCGAGCATGTTGACGAAGCCGACCAGGTTGCTGTCGACGTAGGCGTACGGATTTTCCAGCGAATAGCGCACGCCGGCCTGCGCGGCCAGGTGGATCACCCGGGTCGGCTTGACCTCATCGAACAGCGCGGCCAGGCCGTCCCGGTCGGTGAGGTCGAGCACGCGGATATCGGCATCCGGGCACAGCGCGGCCACGCGGTCGCGCTTGATCTGCGGGTCGTAATAGTCGTTGTAGTTGTCCAGCCCGACCACCGTTTCACCGGCATCCAGCAGGGCACGCAGGGTGTTGGCGCCGATGAAGCCGGCGGCGCCGGTGACAAGAACGGTCATGGCAGGGTCCTGGAAATTGCTGTGGACAGGATATCGCCGATGCGCCGGGCTCAGAACAACCCGAAGCGCTTCCTGGCCACGTTGACGCGCGCCGGGTCGATGAGATCCTTGATGCCCTTGGCGTCGAAACGGTCCAGCAGTGCATCGCTGCCCTTCTTCAACTTCAGCGCCATCTCTTCCGGATACAGCGGGACCAGCGTCATGAAGACGATGGTCTTGTGTGCATCGATCACCAGGTGGCCGAAGTCTTCCGGCGCGCTCACCGGCGGCAGCACGATCGCGCCGTCGAAGCCCACGCCCGGCGCATAGGGCTCGGCCRGATGGCCGTTGGGCACGGTGTGGCCAAAGCCCAGCCAGGTATCGAACTTGTGCGGCAGCCGCGCCAGGCCCTTGAGCAGGCGGATCGGCCAGTAGTACCGCTCGTCCTCGAAATCGGCGTGCTGGATCGGCCAGTCGGCCGGCAGGGTGACCATCAGCTCCATGTGCTGCGGTGCCTCCACGCCCTCGGGCAGGGTCATCGGCAGGTCGCTCATGCCCGACGTCACCAGCCGCAGGTGCGGGAACGCGTCGGTGGCCGGGACCACGTGTACGTCGATGTGCACCGCATCGGAAATGATCTCGTGGAAGACGCCCGAGATCGGCCCCAGGTGCTGCTCGATATGCGCGCTGATCTGCTCGATGCATTCCTCGCCGTGGGCCGGCGCGAAGTCTTTCTCCTGCGTGTGCAGCAGGATCGGGCTGCCGCCCGGGCTCAGTTCGTCGTGTTCATTGCTCATCAGTGGCTCCTGGTGATGACCACCGTGGCCCAGGTGCTGGCTCACCACAAGGTGAGCGGGGCATCCCTGGCCAGCGTGGCCTTGCGTTCCTTGCTGAAATCCCACCAGGGGCGCGGCGCCTCGCCCTGCATGAAGCGCAGGATCGACAGGAACACGTCGATCACGCAGGGATCGTGCATCACGCCGGTGCGCAGGCACAGTTGCGCATACATGTCATAGGCATCGCGGCCGCGCAGGTGCGCTGGCACGCGGATGCCGATCAGACGCAGATCTTTCTCACAGGCCGGCCCGACATTCGGCAGGTCGGTCAGACGCAACAGATGGTTGCGGTCGACCTTGGTGGGGTTCATTACGGTGGGGTGATCCTCTTGCGCAGGCGGGGGACTCAGCCCTTCTGTACGCGGAGTCGTTCGAGCACGCCATCCAGCGTGTCCAGGTCGGTGTAATGGATGATCAGCTTGCCCTTGCCGCCGCGGCCGTGGTTGATGGCCACGCGCGCACCCAGCGATTCGGACAGTTCGGTCTCCAGCGAGGCGATGTCGGCCTGCGGGGCGCTGGCGGTCGGCTTCTTGCGCATCGCGCCCGGCACCTTGCCGGCGGCGAACTGCTGCGCGCGGTGTTCCACTTCGCGTACCGACCAGCCCTGGTCGGCCGCTTCCTGGGCCAGCTTGCTGGCCAATTCCGGCGCCAGCGTCAGCAGCGCGCGGGCATGACCCATTTCCAGCCGGCGGGTTTCCAGCAGCAGGCGGATGGCGATCGGCAGCTCGAGCAGGCGCAGCAGGTTGGACACCGCCGCGCGCGAGCGGCCGACGGCTTGGGCGGCCTCGGCGTGGGTGAGCGCGAATTCGCTGATCAGGCGCTGCAGCGCCTCGGCTTCTTCAAGCGGGTTGAGGTCTTCGCGCTGGATGTTCTCGATCAGCGCCATCGCGATGACGGTGCGGTCTTCCAGCTCGCGCACCACCACCGGCACGTCGTCCAGGCCGGCCAGCTGCGAGGCGCGCCAGCGCCGTTCGCCGGCGACGATCTCGAAGCTGTCCGGGCCAAGCTGGCGGACCAGGATCGGCTGGATCACGCCCTGCGCCTTGATCGATTCGGCCAGCTCGGCGAGCTTGGTCTCATCCATGTCGCGGCGCGGCTGGTACTTGCCCGGCTGCAGCTGGCCGACCGGCAGCTTGCGCAGCACTTCACCGGGCAGCGGTTCGATCACCGCCGCGGCCTGCACCTGAGTCACCGCGCCCTTGGGCCCCAGCAGCGCATCGAGGCCGCGGCCGAGGCCGCGTTTCTTGCCGAGGGCGGGCTTGGTGCTCATCAGGCGGTCTCCAGGGCCTTGTCGGCCTTATTGCGTTGTTGGTGGCGGCGGATGATTTCCCCGGCCAGGCCGAGGTAGGCGACGCCACCGCGCGAGGCGCGGTCGTAACCGACGATGCTCTGCCCGTGGCTGGGCGCTTCGGCCAGGCGGACGTTGCGCGGCACGATGGTGCGGAACACGCGGTCGCCGAAGTGGTCGGTCAATTCGGCCGAGACCGCATTGGCCAGGTTGTTGCGCACATCGAACATGGTGCGCAGCACGCCCTCGATCTCCAGGCTGGGATTGAGGTTGGCGCGCAGCGCTTCGATGGTTTCCACCAGCGCGCTCAGGCCTTCCAGCGCGTAGTACTCGCACTGCATCGGCACGATCACCGAATCGGCGGCGGCCAACGCATTGAGGGTCAGCAGCGACAGCGCCGGCGGGCAGTCGATGAGGATGAAGTCGTATTCGTCGCGGATCGGGGCCAGGGCGCGCTTCAGGCGCTGCTCCCGTTCGCCCTGGTCCATCAGCTGGATCTCGGCGGCGGTCAGGTCGATGTTGCCCGGCAGCAGGTCGAAACCCTCCGGGGTGGTGACCCGGACTTCGACCGCGGTGGCTTCGCCGAGCAGCAGGTCGCAGGTGGACGCGGCCACTTCACGCTTGTCCACGCCACTGCCCATGGTCGCGTTGCCCTGCGAATCCAGGTCGACAAGGAGCACGCGCCTGGGTGCAGCAGCCAGGGAGGCGGCCAGATTGACAGCGGTCGTGGTCTTGCCGACGCCACCTTTCTGGTTGGCGATGGCGATGATGCGGGCCATGCGGGTGAGCCTCATCGGCAGGGAGTGGGACTGGTCATTATGCGTATATGGGGCGTGTCATGCACTGTGAGATGCGCGCCGGTGGGCGCCCACGACCTCGCGCGGCGGCCCCGGATGCGCCCGGTGGACACCGCAGCGGCAGCAACGGCGGGCGCTGCGGCGCTTATGAGAACGCGCGCCGGTCACGACGACGGGCGCACGCCGATGTGCTCAGGGACCGGCCACCACGACCAGATGGCGCTCACCGGTGAGGCCGGGGACATGCAGGGGCAGCACTTGTTCGACCTGCCAGCCGGCCGGCAGCTGGGCGATTTCGTCGTGCGGGTAGACGCCCTTCATGGCCAGCAGGCGGCCGCCGGGGCGCAGCAGATGGCCGCCGACGTCGATGATGCCGGCCAAGGTGTCCATGGCGCGCGCGGTGAGGTGGTCGTAGGCGCCCGGCTCGGCGAGTGCCTCTGCGCGCGATTCGGCCACGCGGGCGTTGCCCAGGCCGAGCTGGCGGACGGCTTCGCGCATGAAGCGGGCTTTCTTGCCGTTGCTTTCGACCAGGGTGACCTGCAGCTGCGGGCGGGCGATGGCCAGCGGGATGCCGGGCAGGCCGGGGCCGGTGCCGAGGTCGGCCAGGGTGCCGGCCTCCAGGTAGGGCTGCATGGCCAGCGAGTCGAGCAGGTGGCGGGTGACCATCTCCAGCGGATCGCGGATGGCGGTGAGGTTGTAGGTGCGGTTCCAGCGGTCGAGCAGGGTGAGGTAGGTGAGCAGCGGCGGCGCCAGGGCGGCGTCCAGGTCCATCGCGGCCAGGCCACGCTCGAGCGCTTCGGCCACGCCGGCCGGGAGGGTGTGTTCGGTCATGCGGCGATTATCGCAGGTCGAAAGCGGGGCAAGGGCAAGAGCCGCACACGGATTCCGCCACGGAGGGCGGGTGTGGGTCTGGCCGCGGGTAGCGCAGAGCCCTGCCCGCCAGGCCATACGTAGAGCCGAGCCATGCTCGGCTGGCCATAGGTAGAGCCGAGCCATGCTCGGCTGGCCATAGGTAGAGCCGAGCCATGCTCGGCTGGCCGCGCGCAGCGCGGCAATGATCGGCGCCTTCACCAGCCAACCGCCGCAACCCCGGCTCAGCTCAGACCGCGTGCCAGGCCAACGCGGCGCGGAAGTCGGCGGCGGCCTGCCATTCGTGCAGGTGCCAGCGGCCGGCGTCGCCCAGCTCGGGGTCGCACCAGGCCAGGTGCAGGGCGCCGTCAGGTGTGGGGGCCAGCTGCAGGCGGTGCAGGCCGAAGGAGATGCCCTGCCCCTGCGCCTTGAGGATGGCTTCCTTGGCGCACCACACCCGGAAGAACCACGGGTTGCGGGTGGGTTCGTCCAGGCCGAGCAGCCAGTCGATTTCGGCCGGGTGGAAGAAGCGTTCGATGATCTCGCGCATGCGCGGCCGCGGCCGCAGTGGCTCCAGGTCCACGCCCAGGCGGACGCCCTCGCCCAGCGCAACCAGCAGCAGGCCATGGCTATGGCTCCAGCCGGTGCCCAGGTGCGAGAACGCGTCGTGCAGCTCCGGGCGGCCACGCAGGTCGCGCTGCAGTGGCAGGGTCTGCGGGTCGGCGCCGAGCTGGTCGGCCAGCAACACCCGAGCCTGCGGCTCGCCGCGCGTACCGTTGACGTGCGGCAGGCACCAGACCGTGACCGGACCGAACCGCCACGGGCCGCCAAGGGCGGTAGCCACCCTCATGCCTGCACCCGGTGAGGACGGCTGCACGGTGATTTCACGGCGGCTGACGTCAACTGGCCCGGTCGTTCACACAACCTGGGAGTCAAGACTATGGGCATCATCATCTGGTTGATCGTTGGTGGCATCGTGGGCTGGCTTGCCAGCATCATCATGCGACGCGACGCACAGCAGGGCATCATCCTCAACATCGTGGTCGGCATCGTCGGCGCGCTGATCGCCGGTTTCCTGTTCGGCGGTGGCATCAACGAAGCGATCACGATCCGTACGTTCCTGTTCTCGTTGATTGGTGCGGTGATCCTGCTCGCCCTGGTCAATCTGTTCACGCGCAAAAGCATCCGCTGACCAACGCGCGATGGATCCAGACAAGGCCCGGCATCGCCGGGCCTTGTCGTTTCTGTCAGCCCAGCTGCACCCAGGCCGGGGCGTGGTCGCTGGGACGGTCCCAGGTGCGCGGCTCGCGGTCGATGCCCGAGGCGATGGCGCGCGCCTTGAGCGCGTCGGAGACCAGCGTCAGGTCGATGCGCAGGCCCAGGTTGCGGCGGAAACCGGCCGCGCGGTAATCCCACCAGCTGAACACGCCTTCTTCCTCGCTGTGCAGGCGGAACGCGTCATGCAGGCCGAGCTGCAGCAGCTTGTTGAGTGCGCCGCGCTCGGCGGTGGAGGTGAGGATGTGGTTTTCGTTCCACACCAGCGTGTCGTTCACGTCGCGCGCGTCCGGGGCGATGTTGAAATCGCCCATCACCACCAACTCGGGGTACTGCTGCAGTTCGGCAGCCACCCAGGCGTGCACCGCGTCCAGCCAGCGCAGTTTGTATTCGTACTTGTCGGTGCCCACATCCTGACCGTTGACCACGTACAGATTGATGATGCGCACGCCGTTGACGGTGCCGGCGATGGCGCGCTTCTGCTCGTCCTCAAAGCCGGGAATGCCGATCTGCACATCCTGCGCCGGTTCGCGCGAGAGCAGCGCGACCCCGTTGTAGGTCTTCTGCCCGGCAAACACGCTGCGGTAACCCAGCCCGGCCAGGACCGCGTCGGGGAACTTGTGGTCCTCCATCTTGGTTTCCTGGATGCCGACCACGTCCGGCGCGAACGCGGTGAGCCACTGTTCCAGGTGCGGCAGGCGCACGTTGAGCGAATTGACGTTCCAGGAGGCGATTTTCATGGGCGCCATTCTACCGGGTAGTGCCGGCCGCTGGCCGGCGGCCGTGTGCAGCCCGAGCCCGGGCATCGTGGACAGCTGCATCGCCGTTGCGCACGTTAGGCTGTGGCCCCTGATCGCACGGAAACCCCATGGACGCAGATGCCTTCGTAGCCAAGTGGTACGCAGAGAAAGAACAACTGTTGGCCGCCGCCTGGGCCCCGGGAACGGAATCAGCCGCACGGATCGCCGCCATGGCACTGTCACCTGCGCAGGCACACCAATTGCGGGACATGCTCGATGTGTTCGCCACCGATGCCCTGTACACCCTGCTTCTCGGGCTCGATGGCAGCGCTGCGCTGGGAGGCGACCAGCGCCACTACACCGTGTTGGACGAAGATGGTTCGGTGATCGCATCGGAAGGCGATCTGGAGGCGGCTGCCTATGCGTGGTTCCACGAAGGCCGGCGCTCGCGGCCTGAATGCTGATCGTTCCTTTCACTCGGCCTGATTCGGGCGGATTCGGACGTGGCCGCACGGAAGCTTGAGCCGAACGGGGCGGACCATCGGACCATCGACGCGTTCGACGCGTTCGACGCGTTCGACGCAGTTTGCCGGGTCATGGGCGGTGACAGACGCAGCCGAGCATGGCTCGGCTCTACCGTTGGGATGCGCTGCCCGCTAGCGCAGCAGTGCTTTCAACATCCCGGCGATCTTCGAATACGGCGGCTTGAGCAGGTCGCTGGCGGCCCAGCGCGACTGCCACAGGATCGGCAGCTGCTTGCTGAGCCCGTCGAAGCCGGCGCGACCGTGATACGCGCCCATGCCGCTCGGGCCAACGCCGCCGAACGGCAGGTCGTTGATGGCGAAATGCAGCAGGGTGTCGTTGACGGTGATGCCGCCGGCCACCACCTGGCCGAGCACGCGCTCGACGGTGGCGCGTTGCTGGCTGAAGACGTACAGCGCCAGCGGCCGGTCGCGGCCCTGCACCTCGGCCAGCGCCGCGTCCAGGTCCGGGTAGGCGCACACCGGCAGGATCGGGCCGAAGATCTCCTCCTGCATCAGGTCCAGATCGGCAGGCGGGTCGAGCACGATGGTCGGCACGATCAGGCGTTCGCGCGCGGCGCGTTCGGGATCGACAGCGGCCAGTTCGATCACCGGCACGCCGCGTTCGCGGGCCTGGTCGAGGTAGCCACGCAGCCGCTGGTACTGGCCTTCATGGATGATCCGGGTGTAGTCCGACGCATCACTGAAATCGCCGTAACGCGCACGCACCTGGGTCTGCAGCTGCTGCACCAGCTCGCGCTGGCGGGCGCCATCGATCAGCACGTAATCCGGTGCGATGCAGGTCTGACCCGCGTTGAACCACTTGCCGGTGGCCAGGCGCGCGGCGGCCTTGTCCAGCGGATAGTCGCTGCAGACGATCGCCGGCGATTTGCCGCCCAGCTCCAGGGTCAACGGGGTGAGGTGCGGCGCGGCGGCGGCCATGACCTTGCGCCCGATCGCGGTGGAGCCGGTGAACACCAGATGGTCCAGGGGCGAGCCGGCCAGCGCACCGGCCAGCGCGCCGTCGCCCTGCACCACCGCCACGCGCTGCGCGGGAAACACCTCGGCCAGCAATGCCTGCAGGAACGCGCTGGTGCGCGGGGTGTGTTCGGACGGCTTGAGGATGACGTGGTTGCCGGCGGCGATCGCGGTGGCCAGCGGTATCAGCGCCAGGTTGACCGGGTAGTTCCACGGCGAGATCACCCCGACCACGCCCAACGGCACCGCGCGGGTCTGCGCGCGCGCCGGCCAGAACCGTACCCCCACGGCGACCCGACGCGGGCGCGCCCAGCGCCGCAGGTGCTTGAGCAGGTGATCGATCTCGCCCAGCACGGTCATGCCGTCGGCGATCAGCGATTCGTGGGGGGAGCGGTGGCCGAAGTCGGCCGAAATGGCCTCGGCCATCTGCGGCAACTGCGCCTTCAACGCGGCGCGCAGTCGCTGCAGGTCGTCGCGGCGCTGGTCCAGCGAGGGGCGGTTGGCCTGCCAGGCGCTGCGCAGGGTCTGCAGGATCGCCGGCAGTGCGGTGGGATCGGTGTGGGCATCGCTCATGGGGCGACTATAGCGAGACGCTGCGTGAGCGCGTGTCACGGGGTAGTGCCGGCCGCTGGCCGGCAACCGCACATGCGCCTCCGAAAGCGCAACGGTAGTGCCGGG
>NZ_JBFULB010000032.1:0-20615 GCF_056400545.1 Stenotrophomonas sp. P5_A8
GTGCAGGCCGCCACCCAGCTCAACGAGCCGACCATTGCCTTCGTCGCCAAGGCCCCCGCACTCACCGCGGTGCTGTTCGCGCTCGGCAGCCTGCTGCTCGGCCAGCTGGTGGAATACACCACGCTGCTGTTCCAGCGCATTCCCCACCTGATCGGGTAGCAACGATGGATTCTGCCACCCAGATGGCAGCCGACGGCCTGCAGGCCTTCGGCATGATCGGCACCATCCTGTGGACCATGCTGCGCATCGGCGCGATGATCATGGCCATGCCCTTGATCGGCACGCGTGCGGTGCCGTCACGGGTGCGCGTGGTGCTGGCCGGCGCGCTGGCCGTGGCGTTGTCGCCGATGCTGCCGCCGGTGCCGGCGTGGACCGGTTTTGATGCGGCCACCGTGCTGGGCATCGCACGCGAGCTGGCGATCGGCGTGTCGATCGGCTTCCTGCTGCGGCTGGTGTTCGAGGCCGGCGCGATGGCCGGCGAACTGGTCGCCCAGGGCACCGGCCTGGCCTTCGCGCAGATGAGCGATCCGCTGCGCGGCGGCAGCTCGGGCGTGATCGGGMAGTGGTTCTACCTGCTGTTCGGCCTGCTGTTCTTCAGCAGCAACGGCCACCTGGCGCTGATCTCGCTGTTGATGGACAGCTACAAGGCGGTGCCGATCGGTGCATCGCTGCCGGATATCGATGCCTTCCTCAGCGCGGCGCCGACCTTCGCGCTGCAGGTGTTCCGTGGCGCGCTCGGCCTGGCCCTGCCGTTGACGGTGGCGATGCTGGCGATCAACCTGGCCTTCGGCGTGCTCGCGCGCGCGGCGCCGGCGTTGAACCCGATCCAGCTGGGCCTGCCGGTGGCCCTGCTGCTGGGCCTGTTCCTGCTCACCGTCCTGGCCGGCGAAATGGGCCCGCCCGTGCAACGCCTGTTCGATGCCGCCTTCCAGGCCGCCGACGGCGTGACCCGCTGATTCACCCCGCCCTCACGAAAAAGTGTGCGCGGACACTTGCTCTCCCCCCCATCGTTGGCGGTAGGCTGTAGCCACCGCCCGCGTTCCGGGGCCGGGAGCCGCACACGCCGGGGAAAGGCACGTGCGGCCTGCATGCCCAACGCCATTGCAGATGTGCGGACCAAGGAGAGTCATCGATGCTCGACGGCAGCTACACACCGTGGTTGGTCGTGGTTTCGCTGCTGGTCGCCATGCTCGCGTCGTTCACCGCGCTGGACATGGCCAATCGGATCACCACCGCGCCCAGCGCGCGGTTGAGCACCTTGTGGCTGTTCGGCGGTGGCTGCGCGATGGGGCTGGGCATCTGGTCGATGCACTTCATCGGCATGCTCGCCTTCCGCCTGCCCATCCCACYGGGCTACGACCTGGGCTGGACCGCAGTGTCGCTGCTGGCCGCGATGGCCTCCTCGATCTTCGCGCTGTGGCTGGTGTCACGCCCCACCCTGCCGCACTCGCGGCTGGCGCTGGGCGCGCTGCTGATGGGCAGCGGCATCGCCTCGATGCACTACCTGGGCATGGCGGCGATGCGCATGCAGCCGGGCATCGATTACCACCCCGGCTGGGTCACCGCGTCGCTGCTGATCTCGCTGGCGGCCTCGTGGACCGCGCTGTTCGTTGCCTTCCGGCTGCGCCACAGCCAGCGCCGCATGCGCCACCGGCTGATGCCGGCCGTGCTGCTGGGCAGCGCCATTGTCGGCATGCACTACACCGGCATGGCCGCCGCACGCTTCCCGGCCGACAGCATCTGCGGCGCCGCCGCCGGCGATGGCCTGCAGGCGCAGTGGCTGGCCGCGCTGGTGCTGGTGCTCACCACGGCGATCCTGGCCGTGGTGCTGATCGTGTCCTGGCTGGACCAACGCATGCAGGCGCAGCTGCTACGGCTGCGCAACGACACACTGCGCAGTTCGCTGGACGTCGCCCAGGCCGAACTCACCCAGGCCGCCCTGCACGACCCCCTGACCCGCCTGCCGAACCGGCTGCTGCTGCAGCAGCGCATCGAGCAGGCCCTGGCCGAGGCCGAGCAGCGCGGCAGCCGCTTCGCGGTGATGTTCATGGACCTGGACGGCTTCAAGCAGGTCAACGACGCCTACGGTCACCAGACCGGCGACGCGCTGCTGGTGGCCGTGGCCGAGCGCACCCGCCAGCTGCTGCGCCCCTCGGACGTGCTGGCCCGGCTCGGCGGCGACGAGTTCGTGCTGGTGGTGCGCATCGACAATGACGAGGACATCGCCACCCTGGCCAGCCGCATCATCCAGACCGTGGGTGGCGGCCCGTTGCTGCCCGACCACGATCTGCAGGTCACCGCGAGCATCGGCATCGCCATCTGCCCCGACCATGCCGCCAGCGAACGCCAGCTGATGGCCTTTGCCGACGCGGCGATGTACCAGGCCAAGGAAGCCGGGCGCAACGCCTACGCGGTATTTGCCGACTGGATGAACGACAGCGCCGAGCAGCAGTTCCAGCTGCTGGCCGACCTGCGCCGGGCGATCGGCACCGAGCAGCTGTTCCTGCATTACCAGCCCAAGATCCGCGTCGCCGGCCACGGCGTCAGCGGTGCCGAAGCACTGATCCGCTGGCATCACCCGCAACAGGGCCTGATTCCCCCGGACCGTTTCATCCGCCTGGCCGAACGCAGCGGCGTCATCAACGAAATCGGCCGCTGGGCGCTGGACGAAGCCTGCCGCCAGCTGCGCCAGTGGCAGAACGCCGGTCACGAAAGCTGGACGGTGTCGGTGAATCTGTCGCCGATCCAGTTCAGCGCGCCGCACCTGCTGCAGGAAGTGCGCGAGGTACTCAAGAAACACCGACTGGAGCCGCGCCGGCTGGTGCTGGAAATCACCGAAAGCACGGTCATGCGCGACACCGACGCCAGCCTCAAGCTGCTGCAGGCGATGGCCAGCCTGGGCGTGGGCATCTCCATCGACGACTTCGGCACCGGCTATTCCAGCCTGCTCTACCTCAAGCGACTGCCCGCCACCGAGATCAAGATCGACCACGCCTTCGTGCGCGACCTGGAAAACAGCTCCGAGGACGTGGTGATCGTCTCGGCCATCGTCGCCCTCGGCCACGCGCTGGACATGGACATCGTGGCCGAAGGCGTGGAAACCGCCGGGCAGCGCGCGTATCTGGAGCGGCTGGGCTGTGATTACCTGCAGGGCTACCTGCTGGGGCGCCCGGTGGACCCGGAACGCTTCATGCAGCTGCACGACCATCCACGACCGCGGGTGGAGGTCGCGGCTGGCGCTACCGGCAACGCCGCAGGCGCCAGCCGCCGGTAGGGTCGCGCGGCAGCGGACTGCCGATCCTCGGCAAGCGTTCGAGGTTGGCATGACCATTGAACTCAGCCGGCGGCAGGCAACCAGCGCGCCAGGATCGGTCCCGGCCGCTGGCTGATTGTCCATGGAACTTTGAGGCATCGCCTTGAGCCGGCCAGCGGCCGGCACTACCCGGATCGCGCGCGGCCGTGGGTGGCCGGCCCCCGTCACGGAACGGTTCTTGCACTACCCGGGTAATCCCCCCGTGTCGTGCAGCCCATGTCCGAAAACGAACAAGCCGGCGAAAAGACCGAGCTCCCTACCGAAAAACGCCTGCGCGACGCCCGCGAGCAGGGCAATATCCCGCGTTCGCGGGAGTTGGCCACCGCGGCGGTGTTCGGTGCCGGCGTGCTGGCCCTGATGGCCTACTCGGGCAGTATCAGCAATGGCGCCAAGGAGTGGATGAAGCTGGCACTGAGCCCGGAGCCGGGGCTGCGCATGCACCCGCAGGCGCTGTTTGGCCACTTCGGCCAGTTGCTGCTGCAGTTGCTGCTGGCGATGTGGCCACTGGTGCTGATCTGCCTGCTGGCCAGTTTCCTGGCGCCGGTGGTGATGGGCGGGCTGCGCTGGTCCAACAAGTCGCTGATGCCCGACCTGACCCGGCTCAGCCCGATGGCCRGGCTGAAGCGCCTGTACGGCCCGGAGGCGATCGCCGAATTCACCAAGTCGCTGCTGCGCATCGCCTTTGTCGGCACCGCCGCCGGGCTGGTGGTGTGGCACGGCATCCGCCCGCTGCGCGACCTGCTCAACCAGCCCCTGGAAGCGGCCATGGTGCACGGCCTGGGCTTCACCCTGAAGCTGATGCTGGCCACCGGCGGGGCCATGATGCTGCTGGCCGCCATCGATGCGCCGTACCAGCGCTGGAACTGGATGCGCAAGCTCAAGATGACCCGGGAAGAGCTGCGCCGGGAAATGAAGGAAAGCGAAGGCAGCCCCGAGGTGAAGGGCCGCATCCGCCAGCTGCAGCAGCAGCTGTCCAACCGCCGGATGATGGAAGCGGTGCCCACCGCCGACGTGGTGGTGGTCAACCCCACCCACTACGCGGTGGCCCTCAAATACGAGGGCGGCAAGATGGGCGCCCCCACCGTGGTGGCCCTGGGCGTGGACGAAACCGCCCTGCGCATTCGTGAAGTGGCCGACGGCAACAAGGTCGCCATCGTCTCCGCCCCGCCTTTGGCACGCGCCTTGTATCGGGAAGGTCAACTTGGAAAGGAAATTCCCGTGAGACTGTATTCGGCCGTGGCCCAGGTTCTGTCCTACGTGTACCAGCTGCGCACCTGGCGCGGCGGGCCGATGCCGGCTGCGCCCAGCATCGATGTGGATGAATTCGGCAAGGGAGGCCGCCCATGAGCGCGCAGCCCGCCAGCGCCGGCATGAACGCGCGCAAGGCCCTGGACATGATCCGCAACGGCCTGGGCGCGCCACTGATCGTGCTGGCGCTGCTGGCCATGGTGGTGGTGCCGCTGGCAGCGCCGGTGCTGGACGCGCTGTTCACCTTCAACATCGCCATCTCGCTGATGGTGCTGCTGGCGGTGGTGTACGTGAAGCGGCCGCTGGACTTCACCATCTTCCCGATCGTGCTGCTGATCACCACCATGCTGCGGCTGGCGCTGAACGTGGCCTCCACCCGCGTGATCCTGCTCAACGGCCAGAACGGCCACGAGGCAGCCGGCAAGGTGATCGCCGCCTTCGGCGAGTTCGTGATCGGCGGCAACTACGCCGTCGGCATCGTGGTGTTCGCGATCCTGACCATCATCAACTTCGTGGTCATCACCAAGGGCGCCGGGCGCGTGTCCGAAGTGACCGCCCGCTTCATCCTCGATGCCATGCCCGGCAAGCAGATGGCCATCGATGCCGACCTCAACGCCGGTTTGCTGACGCGCGAGGAGGCCAAAGCCCGGCGCGAGGAAGTGCGCGAGGAAGCCGACTTCTACGGTGCGATGGACGGTGCCAGCAAGTTCATCCGTGGCGACGCCATCGCCGGCATCCTGATCCTGTTCATCAACCTGCTCGGCGGCCTGGCGGTGGGCGTGCTCCAGCACGGCATGCCGTTCGGCGAAGCCGCTGCAACCTACACCCTGCTGTCCATCGGTGACGGCCTGGTGGCGCAGCTGCCCGCCCTGCTGGTGTCCTCGGCGGTGGCGATGCTGGTCACCCGCGCCTCGCGCTCGCAGGACATGGCCCAGGCCATGATGGGCCAGGTGTTCGGCCAGTACCGGGCACTGACCATCGCCGCGGCGATCATGGGCGTGGTCGGCCTGGTCCCGGGCATGCCCAACGTCGCCTTCTTGACGCTGGCCGCGATCCTGGGCTTCGTGGCCTGGAAGGCCTGGAAAAAGAGCAACGCCGCTGCACGTGCCGCCGAGACCCCGGCCGCCGGTCGCAGCGACGCCCTGGGCCTGCCCGGTGCCACGCCCTCGCCCACTGCCGAACTGACCTGGGACGAACTGCGCCCGGTCGATCCGCTGGGCCTGGAAGTGGGCTACCGGCTGATCCCGCTGGTGGACAAGAACCAGGGCGGCGAGTTGATGGCGCGCATCAAGGGCGTGCGCCGCAAGCTCACCCACGACATCGGCTTCCTGATCCCCTCGGTGCACATCCGCGACAACCTGGAGCTGCCGGCCAGCGGCTACCGCCTGCTGATCCACGGCGTGCCGGTGGCCACCGCCGACATCCATCCCGACCGCGAGCTGGCACTGGACCCGGGCAGCGCGCTGGGCACGCTGGAGGGGATTGCCGGCAAGGACCCCGCCTTCGGGCTGGACGCCACCTGGATCCAGCCGCACCAGCGTGCGCATGCCGAATCGATGGGCTACACGGTGGTCGATCCGGCCACGGTGGTGGCCACCCACCTGTCGCACCTGATCCGCGAACACGCCCCGGAACTGCTCGGCCACGAGGAAGTGCAGCAGCTGCTGGCCAACCTGGCCAAGAGCGCGCCCAAGCTGGTGGAAGACCTCACCCCCAAATCGCTGCCGCTGTCGGCCGTGGTGCGCGTGCTGCAGAACCTGCTCATCGAGCGCATCCCGATCCGCCAGCTGCGCAAGATCGTGGAGTCGCTGGTGGAGAACGCGCCGGTCAGCCAGGACCCGACGGTACTGACCGCCGCGGTGCGCAACGCGCTGGGACGTTTCATCGTGCAGGAGATCGCCGGGATGTCGGCCGAGCTGCCGGTGTTCACCCTCAACCCGCAACTGGAACGCGTCTTGCAGGAGTCCACACAGGGCAACGGCGCTGCACTGGAACCCGGACTCGCCGAGCGACTGCATCAAAGTCTGGCCGATTGTGTCAGCAAGCAGGAAGCGAAGAACGAGCCGGCGGTCGTGCTGGTCCCCGGCCCGGTACGTGCCGCGCTGGCACGGCTGGTGCGCCACAGCGTCCCCTCGCTGTCGGTGCTGGCCTACAGCGAGGTGCCCGAGGACAAACGCTTGAAGCTGGTCGGCACGATCAGCTGACGCCGGAACGCCGACGGCAACGCGCCAGAAAACAGACACACCCCATTCGATATCAACGCAGCAGGACATAAAGGGAAACCCGGACCGTGCAGACCACCGACAACCAGCGCTTCCCTTCGACTACTCCGCCGCCCCAGTCCCGGTACCACAGCATGAAAATCAAACGCTTCGTCGCCTCCGATATGCGCTCGGCCATGAACCTGGTGCGCAAGGAACATGGTCCTGATGCGGTGATCCTGTCCAACCGGCGGATCGAGGAAGGCGTCGAGATCGTGGCGGCGGCGAACTACGACGAAGGCGCGGTGCAGCGTGCGCTGGAAGCGGCACGCAAGGATGTCGCGCCGCCGCCGGTGCCGCGTCCGCGCAATGCCGCCGATGCAGTCATTGCCGCGGTGACCCGTCGCAGGCCCGCCACCGCCGCGCCGGAACCGGTGGCCGCCACCACCTCGGCCGTGGCCGCCCTGGCCCGCGCCGCCGTCGGCGCGACCGGTCGCACCCTGGATTCGGCCAACGAAATCGTGCCGCCGCGCGGCAGCAGCGGTTTCGCCGCCACCCTGGCCCACGCCAGCGCACCGTCGATGGCCGCATCGTCGCTGCCGGAACAGATCTTCGCCCCCTTCAATGTCGAACAGGCCGCTGCCGCTGCGATGGCGCAGGACGAGCCCGCCGTGGCGATCGCCGTCGCTGCACCGGCCGCCGTCGCTGCACCGGCCCCGATCAACCGCGCCCGCTTCATCATCGATCCGCCGATGGAGGATGAGCCGCACTTCCAGATGCATGTGCCAGCCGCGCAGGTGGCCATGCCGCCGCTGCCGGTCAGCATGGCGGTGCCGGTCGAGCTCGCTCCGGTCGTGACCGCCCCCATCGTCGAGGCCTTGCCCACCCCGGTGCCTGCCGTACTGGCTCCGCCGGTTGAGACCGCGCTGCAGGCGCCGGCGCCGCTGGCCGCCGCCGAACCGGCGCAGGCCCAGCCGCTGCCGGTGACCACCGAACTGATGATGGTGCCGCGCGATGACGAAGAGATCCGCMAGCTGCGCCACGAAGTGGCCGGCATGCGCCAGGTCATCGAGCGCGAAATGCACCGCTTCACCGACGAGCGCCTGCGCGGCGCGCCGGTGCGTGCCGCCGCGCTGGACCTGATGGACGAATACGGCTTCGATGCCGGCATCAGCCGCGACGTGGCCATGCAGATTCCGCTGGACACCGAAGCCCACCGTGGCCGCGGGCTGATGCTGGGCCTGCTGTCCAGGAAGCTGCCGATCGCCCCGGTCGATCCGCTCGAGGCCGGCGGCGTGATCGCCCTGGTCGGCCCGACCGGCGCCGGCAAGACCACCACCATTGCCAAGCTGGCCTCGCGCTTCGCCGAGAAGCACGCCGCCCGCGACGTTGCCCTGGTCACCACCGACACCGGCCGCATCGGCGCCCGCGAGCAGCTGTACGGCTTCGGCCGCCAGCTTGGCATCGCCGTGCACGAGGCCAGCAGCGGCAGCGACCTGAACCGGCTGCTGGAGCGCCTGAAGGACTACAAGCTGGTGCTGATCGACACCGCCGGGCTGGGTCCGCGTGACCGCGCCTTGGCCGCCCAGCTGCAGTGGCTGCGCGCCGCCGAGCAGATCCGCACCCTGCTGGTGCTGCCGGCCAACACCAGCTTCGGCGACATGGACGAGGTTGTCCGCCGCTTCAGCGCCGCCAACCCGCAGGGCGTGGTGCTGAGCAAGCTGGACGAAACCGGTCGCTTCGGCACCGCCCTGTCGGTGGCCGTGGACCACCGCCTGCCGATCACCTGGGTCACCGATGGCCAGGACGTTCCCGAAGACCTGCACCGGGCCAGTGCCGCCAATCTTGTACTTCGCCTTGAAGATTTGCGCCGCGCGGCCGATATGCCCTGCAACCCGGAGTTCAACCATGCCGTCGCGTGAGTACGCCAAGCTGACCAAGACCTTCCCGCTGTCTGCCACCCGCAGCCAGCCGCTGGGCCCTGTGCGCACCATCGCCGTCACCGGCGGCAAGGGCGGCGTGGGCAAGACCAACGTCTCGGCCAACCTGGCCGTGGCGCTGGCCGACATGGGCAAGCGCACGCTGCTGCTGGATGCCGACCTCGGGCTGGCCAACATCGATGTGATCCTGGGCCTGCAGCCCAAGCTGACCCTGGCC
The DNA here is from genome assembly GCF_056400545.1 of Stenotrophomonas sp. P5_A8. Taxonomy (NCBI): domain Bacteria; kingdom Pseudomonadati; phylum Pseudomonadota; class Gammaproteobacteria; order Lysobacterales; family Lysobacteraceae; genus Stenotrophomonas; species Stenotrophomonas sp. P5_A8. The sequence goes on from NZ_JBFULB010000032.1 coordinate 8,920, forward strand.
GACCTCGTCGCCGGGCGCTGCACCCTGGAAGAAGTGATCCTGGAGGGCCCGGGTGGCGTACTGGTGGTACCGGCCGCGTCCGGTCGCCGCCACATGGCCGAACTGCAGCCGGCCGAACACGTCGGCCTGGTCAACGTGTTCTCCGAACTGGAGCGCGAGCTGGACTTCATGGTGGTGGACACCGCCGCGGGCATCACCGATGGCGTGCTGACCTTCTGCCAGGCCGCGCAGGATACCGTGGTGGTGGTCTGCGACGAGCCGGCCTCCATTACCGACGCCTACGCGCTGATCAAAGTGCTCTCGCGCGAGCGCGGCGTAGACCGCATCCAGGTGGTGGCCAACATGGTCCGTGACCCGAACGAAGGCCGCGTGCTGTACGAAAAACTGACCCGGGTCTGCGAGAAGTTCCTCGCCGATGTGTCGCTGAACTACCTCGGCTGCGTGCCGCAGGACGACTGGCTGCGCCTGTCGGTGCAGCGCCAGCAGCCGGTGGTCAAGGCCTACCCGTCCAGCCCGGCCGCGCTGGCCATCACCGAGATCGCCCGCCGCACCGCCCGCTGGCAGGCACCGACCGAGCCACGTGGCGGGGTCGAATTCTTCCTGGAACGCATCCTCAAGCAACGCGGGGTGACCGCATGAAAGGCGCCGCAAGATACAAAGAAGTCCAGCGCACGGCCGCCAACGAGTGCATCGCACAGCACTCCGACCTGGTCCGACGCATCGCCCACCACCTTGCCGCGCGCCTGCCGGCCAGCGTGGAAGTGGATGACCTGATCCAGGCCGGCATGATGGGCCTGATCGAGGCTTCGCGCAGCTACGATGCCGACCAGGGCGCCTCGTTCGAGACCTACGCCTCGATCCGCATCCGCGGCTCGATGATCGACGAGATCCGACGCGGCGACTGGGTGCCGCGTTCGGTGCACCGCCGTGCCCGCGATGCCGCTTCCACCATCCGTCGCCTGGAACAGAGTACCGGCCGCGCCGCCAGCGCCACCGAGGTGGCCGCCGCGATGGACATGCCCCTGCCCGACTACCTGCGGCTGATGGAAGACGCCGCACGCGGCCAGGTGCTGAGCCTGGAGTCCCGCATTGAAGACCAGGGCGAGCTGGACACCGTCGCCCAGGGCGGCCCGACCCCGCAGCAGGTGCTAGAACGCGGCGAGTTCGGCCGCGAGCTGGGCAATGCGATCGGGCTGCTGCCCGAACGCGAACAGCTGGTGCTGTCGCTGTACTACGAGCAGGAACTGAATCTGAAGGAGATCGGCGCGGTACTCGGTGTGAGCGAGTCGCGTGTCTGCCAGATCCACGGCCAGGCGGTATTGCGCCTGCGTGGCCGACTGAAGATCTTCGAGGCGGCCGACGCCGGCCTCGAGAACCATTGATACCGAGGAAAGTGCTTTGAACAAGAACATGCGTATCCTGATCGTCGACGACTTCTCGACCATGCGTCGTATCGTCAAGAACCTGCTGGGCGATCTGGGCTTCACCAATACGGCCGAAGCCGAGGACGGGCATGCCGCACTGTCTCTGTTGCAGAGCCAGTCGTTCGATTTCGTGGTCACCGACTGGAACATGCCGGTGATGACCGGCATCGACCTGCTCAAGGCGATCCGTGCCGACGCCAAGCTCAAGACGTTGCCGGTGCTGATGGTGACCGCTGAAGCCAAGCGCGAGCAGATCATCGAAGCGGCCCAGTCCGGCGTCAACGGCTACATCATCAAGCCGTTCACCGCCCAGACCCTGGAAGAAAAGCTGGGCAAGATCTTCGAACGCCTGGCGGCGAGCGCCTGATGGAAACCCTTCGCGACAAATCGGCGCTGGTGCAGCGCCTGCAGGATGCCCTGGCCGCGCTGGAAAGCGGCGATGAAGCCGGCTGGCGTCGGGAAATCGACGCGCTGGCCGCGCTGCGCACCCAGCCGATGATGGCCGGGCTGAACCGGCTCGCCCGCGAACTGGGCCAGGCGTTGGGCGAACTGCCCAGCCTGCCCAGCGAAGCCGGCGAGCTGGACGATGCCTGCGCGCGCCTGGACCACGTGGTGGCGATGACCGAACAGGCCACCCACCGCACCCTGGATCTGGCCGAGGAATGCCGCGCGCTCACCGAGCAGCTGCGCGCCAACGGGTTGACGGCCGACCAGGACCAGCAGCTGGACAAGATCCGCCACAACCTCACCGAGATCGCGCTCACCCAGAGCTACCAGGACCTCACCGGGCAGATCATCCGCCGCGTGGTCGGCATCGTGCGCCGCGTGCATGAGGGCTTCGGTGCGCTGGGCCTGCCACCGCAGGACGACAACGCGCACAAGCGCGACAACGGCCTGGCCGGCCCGGCCGTGAGCGGCCTGGATCGCCACCAGGTGTCACAGGTCGACGCTGACGACCTGCTTTCCGATTTGGGGCTGTAAAACCATGAGTGCTGTTCCAGACGATATTGCTGCCGATTTCATCCTCGAGGCCCAGGAAATCCTGGATCGCCTCGGCGAACAGCTGGTGTCGCTGGAGCAGTCGCCCCAGGACAGTGACCAGCTCAACGCGGTGTTCCGCGGTTTCCACACGCTCAAGGGCGGTGCCGGCTTCCTCGGCATCCAGGCCATGGTCGAGCTGTGCCACGCCGCCGAGGAAACCCTGGGCATGGCGCGCTCGGGCAAGGCGGTGCTGCAGGCCCATCATTTCGATGCGGCCCAGCAGTCGCTGGATTACCTGCAGTCCATGCTCGATTCGGTCGCCGCCGGCACCGAGCCGGGCTATGCACCGCCGGAGCTGATCGCGCAGTTCGACGTCAACGGCCCGGCGGTGCCGGCACCGGCCGCCGCCGCGCCCGGCAGCGACGGGCTGATCACCGACGACGAATTCGAAGCCCTGCTGGACACCCTGCACGGCGGCGCCGCACCGACGGCGGTGACACCACCGAAGAAGACCGACGACGGCCTGATCGGCGAAGACGAATTCGAAGCGCTGCTCGACCAGCTGCACGGCGGCGCCGCCCCCGGCGCCAAGCCCGGCGCTGTCGCCGCACCACCGGCACCGCGCGCCCCCGTCGCCGCGCCGGCACCGGCGGCCAAGCCCGCCGCCAACAAGCCGGTCGCCGAAGCCGAGCACACCGTGCGCGTGGATACCAAGCGCCTGGACGCGATCGTCAACCTGATCGGCGAACTGGTGCTCTCGCGCAACCGCCTCAAGACCCTGCGCGCGCGCCTGCACGATGAAGAGCTGGACCGCGCCGTGTCCACGCTGGATATCGCCACCGCCCGCCTGCAGTCAGCGGTGATGCGTACCCGCATGCAGCCGGTCGGCAAGGTGTTCTCGCGCTTCCCCAAGGTTGCCCGTGACGTGGCCCGCAACCTGAAGAAGGAAGTGGAACTGGAGCTGGTCGGCGCGGAAACCGAACTGGACCGCAACCTGGTCGAGGCGTTGGCCGATCCGCTGGTGCATCTGGTGCGCAACGCGATCGACCACGGCATCGAAACCCCGGACCTGCGCGAAGCCCAAGGCAAGCCGCGCAACGGCCACGTGCGCCTGTCGGCGCAGCAGGAAGGCGACTACGTCAGCATCGAGGTGCAGGATGACGGCGCCGGCATCGATCCGGAACGGCTGCGCCAGAAGGCCCGCGAAAAGGGCCTGATCGATCCCGAAGCCGCCGCCCGCCTGAGCAGCGAGGAATGCCTGCACCTGGTGTTCCTGCCCGGCTTCTCGACCAAGCAGGAAGTGACCGACATTTCCGGCCGCGGCGTCGGCATGGACGTGGTGCAGTCGCGCATCCGCGAACTCAGCGGGCAGATCCAGATCCAGTCCGAACTGGGCCGCGGCAGCCGCTTCATGATCCGCGTCCCGCTCACCCTGGCGATCCTGCCGACCCTGCTGGTGCAGGCCGGCGAAGACGTCTACGCCCTGCCGCTGGCGCGCGTGATGGAGGTGCTGCACGCCCCCAACACCTCGCTGGGCTGGTTCGACGGCCGCGCCGTGCTGGACCGCAAGTCGCACACCCTGCCGCTGGTGGACCTGCGCCATTGGCTGGCGGTGGAACCGGCGGCCTCGCCGCTGCTCACCATCGTGGTGCTGCAGGCCGGCGAAGCCCGCTTCGGGCTGGTGGTGGACCAGGTCCGTGGCCGCGAGGAAGTGGTGATCAAGCCATTGCCCAAGGCACTGCGCGGGCTGCGCGGCTATGCCGGCGCGACCCTGATCGGCGACGGACGGATGTCGTTGATCCTGGACGTGGACGGGTTGCGCACCCAGCACGATTGACCGCCTGACCCCTATAAAAGTGTGACCGCTGCAACACCTGCCGCCGTCGGTGTCTCAAGTCCCATTCACACAAGCCGATAACGGACCCATGGACAGACTCAGCCTCATTGGACTTTTCCTCGCCCTGGCCTCACTGGTCGGCGGCAGCATCCTCAAAGGGGCTGGCCTGGCGTCGCTGTGGTCGCCGGCGGCCTTTGTGATCGTGATTGTCGGCACCATCGCCTCGATCCTGCTGCACACCTCCCCGGCGGTGTTCAAGCACGCCTTCAAGATCGTGCGCTGGGTGATCCTGCCGCCCAGCAGCGACCGCCACGACCTGATCAAGCAGATCGTCGAGTGGAGCAATATCGCCCGCCGCCAGGGCCTGCTGGGCCTGGAAGCGCAGGTCGACGCGCAGAGCGACCCGTTCCTGCGCAAGGGCCTGCAGCTGCTGGTGGACGGCGTGGAGCCGGAAACCATCCGCCACATGATGGAAATCGAGCTGAGCAGCCAGGAACACCAGGACCTGGCTGCCTCCAAGGTGTTCGAGGGCATGGGCATCTACGCCCCTACCCTGGGCATCATCGGCGCGGTGCTGGGCCTGATCGCGGTGATGAAGAACCTCGCCGACCCAAGCAAGCTCGGCCACGGCATCGCCGCGGCATTCACCGCCACCATCTACGGCATCGCCTCGGCCAACCTGCTGTTCCTGCCGGTGTCGGCCAAGCTCAAGAGCGTGATCCACCACAACAGCCGCGACCGCGAAATGATCATCGAAGGGCTGATCTCCATCGCCCAGGGCGAGAACCCGCGCAACATCGAAACCAACCTGTCCGGATTCCTGCACTGACATGGCCCGTCGCAAGCACCACGAAGAGCATGCCAACCATGAGGCCTGGGCGATTCCCTATGCCGACCTCATGACGCTGCTGCTGGCCTTTTTCGTGGTGATGTACGCCATCTCCTCGCTCAACGAAGGTAAGTACCGGGTCATGGCCGACGCGCTGACCACCGCCTTCGGCGGCGCGCCACGCACCATCAACCCGGTGCAGGTGGGCAACCAGCAGGTGCAGGGCGGCGGCTGGGACAGCCCGTCGGTGATCAAGGCCGGCAACCGCGTCGGCCCGTCCGCACCGGCCCCGTCCAACGACCCCACGCTGCTGCCGGCGATGGCCTCGCAGATGCGCATGCCGGTATCGGTGCGCAACCAGGAACAGCTGCAGCGCGCCGAGCGCCAGCTCAACACCATCGCCGACAAACTCACCGCCACGCTGGCCCCGCTGATCGATCGCGGCATGATCACCGTGCGCCGCACCGAGCTGTGGATCGAGGTGGAGATCAACAGCGACATCCTGTTCCCCACCGGCTCGGCCACGCTGGACGTGCATGCGCGCGACACGCTGTCCACGCTGGCCCAGGTGCTGCGCGATGCGCCCAATGGCGTGCGCGTGGAAGGCCACACCGACAACGTCCCGATCGCCACCTCGCTGTTCCCCTCCAACTGGGAACTGTCGGCCGGGCGCGCGGCCAGCGTGGTGCACCTGTTCGCCGACCAGGGCCTGCAGCCGGCGCGGCTGGCGATGGTCGGCTATGGCCAGTTCCGTCCGCGCGAAGACAACGCCAGCGCCGAAGGCCGCAACCGCAACCGGCGCGTCATGGTCATCATCCTGGCCGATACCGCCCAGGGCGTGGACCCGATCGGCCCGCAGCTGACCGCCGGGTCCGCACCGGCGCCGAAGGCCGCATCCCCCTCCCTTACCCCCCTCGCCCCGGTGCAGTTGCCACCGGTGCCGGCCGGCAGCCGCGTTGGCGCCGCCGTTCCCCCTGCAATGAAGGAGTGAACCGAATGCGCATCTGGGCAATCGCCAATCAGAAGGGCGGCGTGGGCAAGACCACCACCTCCCTGGCCCTCGGCCGTGGCCTGGCCACGCTGGGCCACCGGGTGTTGCTGATCGACCTCGATCCGCATTCCTCGCTCACCCGCGCCTTTGGCGTGCCGCTGGATCCGCCGCCGCAGGGCGTGCTGGAACTGTTCGGCGCACCGCCGGCCGAGCTGTCCACGCTCAGCCACCGAAGCGACATCCCCGGCCTGGACTACGTCTGCGCACAGGCCGCGCTGGCCACTCTGGAACGCCGCAGCGCCAACCAGCCCGGGCTGGGCCTGGCGCTGCAGAACGCGCTGGGCCGCCACCAGGGCCAGCACGACTACATCCTGCTGGACTGCGCGCCCACCCTGGGCCTGCTGATGATCAACGCCTTGGCCGCGGCCGACCGCCTGATCATCCCCACCCAGGCCGAGCCACTGGCCCTGCACGGGCTGGATGGCATGGTCCGCACCGGTGAAATGGTGGAACGGTCGCGTCGCCGCACGCTGCCGATGTCGATCCTGCCGACGCTGTTCGACCGCCGCACCCGCGCCGGCAATGAAACGGTCAAGCAGATGCAGGACAAGCACGGCCACCGCGTCTGGGAAGACGCGATCCCGGTCGACACCCGCATCTGCAACGCCGCCAGCCTGACCGTGCCGCCGCAGTCCGAGGACTACCCCGGTCGCGGCCTGGCCGCCTACCGCCGCGCACTTGAATGGATCCTGGCCGACGACGCGCTGCAGATGGAGCGCGCGGCATGAACACCGCCGGCGTGCTCGACGACTACCTGGAGCAGTTGCTCGGCGATGCCGTGCCGACCGCGCCGGCACCGGCTGACGTGCCCGCCGCCCCGGCGGCCGCGGTGGTCGCGCAGGACGGCGCTGAAGCGGCAGGCGTCGCGCTGGCGATCAGCGCCGAGTTCGTCCATTCGACCGCGCCCGCGGCCGACGCCACACGCGACGCGGCTGTCGACACCACCCTAGGCGCACCGGCCGAGAGCGTCGCGATCGCTCACGAAACACCCACCTCGCCCGGCAGCCCCGCCAACCTCGCGCTGCTCGACGAACTGATGAACGACCCCGCGCTCGGACCACCCGTCGATAACCGCGCGACCGCTCACGAAACCCCCACCTCGCCCGGCAGCCCGGCCAACCTCGCACTGCTCGACGAACTGATGAACGACCCCGCACTCGGCCCCCCGGTCGATACCCGCGCGATCGCTCACGAAACCCCGACCTCGCCCGGCAGCCCGGCCAACCTCGCGCTGCTCGACGAACTGATGAACGACCCCGCGCTCGGCCCCCCGGTCGATACCCGCGCGACCGCTCACCAAACACCGACCTCGCCCGGCAGCCCGGCCAACCTCGCGCTGCTCGATGAACTGATGAACGACCCCGCGCTCGGCCCCCCGGTCGATACCCGCGCGACCGCTCACCAAACACCGACCTCGCCCGGCAGCCCGGCCAACCTCGCGCTGCTCGACGAACTGATGAACGACCCTGCGCTCGGCCCGCCGGTCGATACCCGCGCGATCGCTCACCAAACACCGACCTCGCCCGGCAGCCCGGCCAACCTCGCGCTGCTCGACGAACTSATGAACGACCCTGCGCTCGGCCCGCCCGGTAGAGCCGAGCCACGCTCGGCTGCTCTAGCCGCTGCCGACGCCGCCCGCCCCAGCTGGGACGACCTGCCGGACGAGGTGCTGCACGACAGCGCGCCCGCCCCCACGCGCGCACCGATCGCCGCTCCCGCCGCTCCCGCTCCGCTGCCTGCCGCCCGCCCCATGCCGACGACGATGCCGATGTCCGCCCCGAGCGCCCGTGCCGCAGCGCCCGCCCCGGCGCACACCCGCCCCGGCAGCTGGCAGGAACTGCAGGCGCAGGCCCGCAACCCGGCCTCCAGTCCGCGCGAGAACCGCCGCGCCGCCGAACGCACCTCGCGCTGGCTGCGGCTGCGCTGTGGCGCCCAGGCCTATGCGCTGGAACTGCTCAAGGTGCAGGAAGTGGTCCTGCCGGTCCCGCTGCTGCCGCTGCGCGGTACCGCTGCGGCCATGCTCGGCATCATGAACCTGCGCGGCCAGGTGGTGCCGGTGATGGACCTGGGCATCCACCTCGGCGCTGGCCCGGCCCAGGACGACGCCAGTACCCGCATCGTCGTGCTCGAAGAGGATGGCGAAACCATGGGCCTGCGTGTCTCGGCCGTGGAGGATGTCGCCAACCTCACCGATTCGCAGATCGAACCGCCGGACACCGCGCGCATCTGCCAGATCTCCAACGACCTGTTCCGCGGCGTGGCGCGCGTCACCGCACAGCCGATGATCCTGCTGGATGCAACGCAGCTGTTGAATTGACCACGTCCTGTAGGGCAGCCACCCATGGGGTGGCGCTACCTCGGCACTCTTCATCCTGTGGGGCGGCTCTACGCCGGCACCTGTTCGCCGGTAGAGCCACGCCATGCGTGGCTGCTCTCCGATCCGGCGCCAGGCCGCCCGGAGGCGCCCGAACAGGTGCGCCGCGCTGGCGCGCCAACCACCCATGGGGTGGCTCTACCCGGCCATTGCCTCCCCCCTTGAAGATCCCTTGGCCCCTCCCCCTAAAGCTTCTCCGCTTTGGGCCGTTATAAACCTCGGAACCGTTTGTCCGGAGCAACGATGAGCATTGTGGCCCTGGGTGGTGATCTCGGTATCGAGACCAGCACCGAGCTGAAAACCCGCCTGGCCCCTTTGGTGGACCAGGCCGGCGAACTGACGCTGGATGCCAGCGAAGTGAGCCGGATCCATACCGCAGCAATGCAGGTCCTGTGCGCATTCGTCGACGCCCGCCGCAAGGCAGGCCACCCGACCGGATTCGACGGTTGCACTGCAACCTTCCGTGACGCCGCGCGACTGCTCGGCGTCACCCAGGCCCTTGGCCTGGACGCAACCCATGACAACCTGAAATCTGTGGAGAACGCTGCATGAGCGCACGTATCTTGGTGGTGGACGATTCGGCGTCGATGCGCCAGATGGTCTCTTTCGCCCTCACCTCGGCCGGTTTTTCCGTCGAAGAAGCCGAGGACGGTGCCGTCGCGCTGGGCCGTGCGAAGGGCCAGCGCTTCAACGCGGTGGTGACCGACGTCAACATGCCCAACATGGACGGCATCTCGCTGATCCGCGAGCTGCGCCAGCTGCCGGACTACAAGTTCATCCCGATGCTGATGCTGACCACCGAATCGGCCGCCGACAAGAAGTCCGAAGGCAAGGCCGCCGGTGCCACCGGCTGGCTGGTCAAGCCGTTCAATCCCGAACAGCTCGTGGCCACCGTGCAGAAAGTCCTGGGCTGAGCCCAGCAACGCGTCCCGCCCCACCCTTCCCTTCCCCGCAACCGGACCCCACGCATCATGAGCATGGATCTGCAACGTTTCCACGCCACGTTCTTTGAAGAAAGCCGCGAGGGGCTGGATGCGATGGAGGCTGGCCTGCTGGCGCTCGAATCGGGCCAGCAGGACCCGGAAATCATCAACTCGGTGTTCCGCGCCGCGCACTCGATCAAGGGCGGCGCCGGCACCTTCGGCTTCGACGCGATCGCCGCGCTTACCCACGTGCTGGAAACGCTGCTGGACGAACTGCGCGCCGGCAAGCGCGCACTCGAAGCCACCGCCGTGGATGCGATGCTGTCCTCGGTGGACGTGCTGCGCGCCCTGCTGCGCGAAGCCGAACACGGCCAGCCGGCCGACCCGCAGGCGGTGGCGGCGATCAAGGCGCGCCTTGAAGCGGTGCTGTCCGGCCAGGCCGCCGCCAGTGCCCCGGTCGCGGCGGCCAAGGTCGACGACACGCCCGAAGCATGGCAGATAGGCTTTGTTCCCTCCCCGTCGCTGTTCATGAGCGGCAACGACCCCCTGCGCATCATCCGCGAACTCGAACACCTGGGCTCGCTGCAGGTCGCCGCGCGCATGGAGCGCCTGCCCGGCTTCGACCAGCTCGACCCGCTCGAAGCGCACCTGGCGTGGGACCTCGGCCTGGTCGGCAAGGTGCCGCGCAGCAAGATTGAAGATACCTTCGCCTGGGTCGTGGACGACTGCGAACTGGACATCCGTCCGGCCGCACCGCCCAGCCTGGCCACCAGCGCACCGGCTGCCCCGGTAGCGGCGTCACCCGTTGCGTCTGCTGCCGCTCCTGCGCCCGGCGCGCCGGCGGCCGCCGCGCACGAAGCGGAAACCTCGATCCGCGTCGCGGTGGAAAAGGTCGACGCACTGATCAACCTGGTCGGCGAACTGGTCATCACCCAAGCCATGCTCAAGCAGGTCTCGCATGCGCTGGACCCGGTGCACGCCGAACAGCTGTTCGCCGGCCTGGACCTGCTCGAACGCAACACCCGCGACCTGCAGGAAGCGGTGATCGGCGTGCGCATGCTGCCGGTGGATGCGGTGTTCCGCCGCTTCCCGCGCCTGGTCCGCGATCTCTCCTCGCGGCTGGGCAAGCAGGTGCGCCTGCGCACCATCGGCGAAGGCACCGAGCTGGACAAGGGCCTGATCGAAAAGATCGCCGATCCGCTGGTCCACCTGGTGCGCAACTCGATCGACCACGGCCTGGAAATGCCCGACGTCCGTCGCGATGCGGGCAAGGATGAAACCGGCACCATCACCTTGGCGGCCTCGCACCAGGGCGGCCACATCGTGATCGAAGTCAGCGACGACGGCCGCGGCCTCAACCGCGAAAAGATCCTGTCCAAGGCGCTCGAACGCGGCCTGAGCGTGCCCGACAACCCCACCGACGCGCAGGTCTGGGACCTGATCTTCCAGCCGGGCTTCTCCACCGCCGATGCCGTCACCGATCTATCCGGCCGTGGCGTGGGCATGGACGTGGTCCGCCGCAACATCCAGGCGCTGGGCGGCGAAGTGCAGCTGGAAAGCAAGGCCGGCAACGGCACCCGCGTGCTGATCCGGCTGCCGCTGACCCTGGCCATCCTCGACGGCATGACCGTGGCGGTGGCCGGTGAAACGGTGATCCTGCCGCTGGCCTACGTGCTCGAAGCGCTGCAGCCGCAGCCCGAGGACGTGCGCACCATGGCCGGCGAAGGCCGCGTGCTGCGCGTGCGTGGTGAGTACCTGCCGATCCTCTCGCTGAGCGAGTACTACGGCTTCGGCGCCCGCACCAAGGACGACTCGCTGGTGGTGGTGGTCGAAGGCGATGGCCAGAAGATCGCGCTGGAAGTGGACGAACTGGTCGGCCAGCAGCAGGTCGTGGTCAAGAACATCGAAAACAACTACCGCCGCATCAGCGGCGTGTCCGGCGCCACCATCCTCGGCGATGGCCGGGTGTCGCTGATCGTGGACATCGGCGGCCTGGTGCGCTCGCTGCGGGTGCCGCAGGCGGCGTGATCTTTCGCAGTCGCGAAACATCCCCACGGTGTGCGCTGCAAACCGCGGGCCCCGGCTTACCCGCACCCAACACCCCCGCCTGTCGGCGCGCCCCCGCTACCCGCGGGGGCGCTTCGTCCGTGGGTTCGGCGGCCTTGGGCGCGCGTCCTGCGGCTCACCATGACCTGCGGAACCGGTAGTGCCGGCCGCTGGCCGGCTCCYCGCAYTYCTTCCCACGCCRRTACATCAGGCCGTTCCGGCGTTACGTGC
>NZ_JBFULB010000033.1:0-20515 GCF_056400545.1 Stenotrophomonas sp. P5_A8
GCGCGCGCCTCGCCGGCAGCGTGGGTCGCAGTGGCGCCGCGGCTGAGTTCTCTGGCGGTGTCGTCCATGCCCAATTTGCCCGCTCCCCAAGACGCGAGCGAAAGCACGCCGGACTGCACCCTGCTTTCCACGCGGTGGCGTGTGGACTCGATCATGCCGGTCAGCTCGCGGCCCTCGGCATACACCGTCGTGGTGGCTTTCGCGCCGACCTGCAGCGTGGTCGATCCCATATCGACCACTTTGCCGAGCACCATGCCATTGACCCGCGCAACCTGCGCTACGCCGTCGCCGGTCTTGTCCAACCCGTGCGCCACCACCGCGCCTGCGCGCTCGACCTGCTCACCGACCACGCGCCCGTCATGCATGCCATGCGCAGCCGCGTGCAGCACCTTGGACAGCGGTCCGGCCAGTTCGGCCACCTGGCTCGGAGCATCCGTACGCGCGCGGTCCACCAGCTTGCCTTGCGCATCATGGGTCTTGGGGTCGAGCACGATCTCCATGCGGCCAGCGGCCACCGGAATGTTGCGCAGCGCCTCATAGCCCGGCTTCGTGGCCAGTTGCTCCACAAACTGCGCGGCGGCGGTCTGCGCGCCGGGCGGCAGCATTTCGCGCATCTTCTCGGCGACCTTGGCCTGCATCATCGGCTCGCGCAGCAGCAGGCTGGCCTCGTTGGCCAACAGGCCATAGGCATGCCGCTGCTGCGCGTTCAGACGCTGCATCCCGTTCTGCACATCGTTGAGCACCTCCCCGCTGGTCTGGTAGGTGTGCACGCTCTGCTCGGGATTGAAGGTCGGCAGGCCGTTGTCTTTGGCAAAGCGCGCCGGCGTATCGGGGTGCAGGCCGGCGGCGTTGAAGGTGGTGGCGCGTGCACCGGTGACAGCCGATGCCGCGGAAGCCATACCGCCGCCTAGGGAGTGGCCGGCGATTTCGAAGCCGCCAGGAACTTGCCGATCAATGGTTGCGGCCAGTCGCATGGCGCGATCGTAGTAGTCACTACGCATCCCAATTCCCTGCTGACCGTTGTTGAGGAAATCTTCTCCGCCAGACTCGCGCCGACCTCCTGGTGCTGACGGGTCGATAATCTCGCCAGTTGACCCTTTGTAAACAACAACTGGCTTTGCGGCCTCTCCGAACACAGCCTTGTCAGGTATGTATATCTCGGCGCGAAAGCCCGACTGAGGGGGTTGCAGCATGTCCCGAAGCTCATCGTCTGACAGGTTGATGCCTGCAGCCCTGAGCGCGGCGGGATCATCGGTTGCGCGCGACCAGCCCTCAGGGGGCTCGCCCTGGCCCTTGGCCGAGAGATAGACGTCGGCGGCAAGGCCTGACATCTCGCGTGCGTGATACGTTTCCTGGAGTCGATCGGCTTCGCTGTCGTTACCGCTCTCGCGCAACTGCCGGACAAGAAGGTTCTGTCCCTGGACGGCGCGGGCACGCGCCTCGATATCTGGACCACTCATGGCAAGCTCCATTGCACGGTGAAGGCGCGCGCCCCCGAGACGCGCTGTTTATGGAATAGCAAAACACTTTGCTAATGTCACCCCTTTAGTGGCTAAACGTCAGGATGATCATGCGCGCAAGTCTTCACAACACCATGACAAAGGCGATATTAGGCGCTGCGTGGGTCACGCTTTTCTTGATCAATGGATGCGCCGCTTCGTCTTCACATGGCGCCGGCGACTACTTTGAAGGAAAGGCGTTGCAGCTAGCCATAGCGGCTGAGCGAGGCGACGCGGACGCCGTCCGCCGGTTGATCAAAGATGAAGGGGTAAATCCCAACACGACCTTCGCCCGGCGCGACGGGATTCCACTGGTGGCGTGGCCACTACGCACCGGCAGTCTGGATGGTTTGCGCGCTCTTTTGGACAATGGAGCCGATCCGAATGCCCGCGAAGTGAAGCAGATGAACGGCCGGGAGATCCACTTCAACAATGCGATGGTCTATGCGGCGAAGATGGATGATCCGCGATTCCTGGAAGTACTCCTGAAACATGGCGGAGATCCCAATACACGAAATTCCGCGAATGAAACCTTGATGCTGCAAGCGTTCCTGAGTGGAAACCAGTGGAAGAACATCCAGACACTGGTGCAGCATGGCGCGAAGATCAACGAGTCGAACCTCYCCAGGGGCGGTGACACCGTGCTTAGCTGGTACACGGGCCGAGGCGGCTTCGATTCTGCCTATTGGCTGCTCGAGCACGGTGCCGACCCTGCGATTTCGACGCATTCTCCGCCTGGGTCAGACATTCCGCCCCGCCAGATGATGGTCGAAGACATCTACTGGGAGATCACCACGCCCGACCTGCTGCCCTGGCAGAAGAAATGCCAGCAATGGTTGATCGCTCGCAACATCCCGCGACCGCCGATGCCCGAGCACATCCGAAAGAAGCGTGAAGCCTTCAAGTTCCCCAGCAAGGAGGAAGACATTCCACTGCTGTGATCCGGCACGCGCAGAGCACCCGCCCACAACTCACCCACCCAGCAGATGGCTCCCCGGATGCAGATGCATCCGCACCCGTGACGCCACGCATTCAATCCGGAAGTGCGTTGCCTGCACCGGCTCGCCATCCAGATTCAGGGTGATCGGCTCAGCCGCCTCGATCTCCACCCACGGCGCACGCGTGCGCTCGGCCACCTGTTCCAGCGCCCCCTGCTTGCCGCCCTTGATCAGCGCGGCGAAGGTCGAGGCGACTTCGCCGCTGAGTTCGGGGATGACCGTGACATCCAGCAGGCCATCGTCGACCACCGCGTCCGGGCACAGCACCTGTCCACCGCCGGCCTGACGGCCGTTGCCGATGCCCAGCGCGATGAAGCCGCCTTCCCAGTCGAAATCCGGGGTGCGCAGTCGCGCCCGGATCGGGTCGATCCGGCCCAGCCGCGAGATGCCGGTCACCAGGTAGGCCAGCCCGCCAAGCACCTTCTTCAGGCCTTCATCGGTCTCCACGGTGACCTCGGTTCCGAAGCCGCCGCTGGCCACGTTGGCGCACCACCAGCGCTCGCCGTCGGCGTCGATGTTGAGCAGGTCGATCGGGCGTGCCAGCGCCTGTTCGATCAGGGTCAGCGCCTCCAACGGGTCAGCCGGGATGCCGGCGGCCGTGGCGAAGTCATTGGCGGTGCCCAGCGGCACCAGGCCCAGCGACGGCAGCGCGTCGGCCGACTCGGGGCGATGGGCCAGGGTCTCGGCCACTTCGCTCAGGGTGCCATCGCCGCCGGCGGCAATGATGGTGTCCACGCCATGCTCGATGGCCTCGGCGACATAGCGCTCGGCATCGCCGTCCTCCCAGGTGACCCGCACCTCCAGCACCACGCCGCGCTCGCGCAGGGCGTGCACGGCCTCGCGCAGGTCCACGTTGCCGGTGGCCTTGCCGTTGAGGATCAGACGCCAGTGGGGATTACGCATGCAGCACGACCAGGGCAGTGGGGAAGCGCAGGCTAGCAGCGGCTACCGTGGTGCCCGGTGAACGTCATCAAACGGTCACCGGACGCCCGGAGAATGGAAGTCCATAGCAGGGACGATGGATGGAGGCAGGATCAGCCTCCGAGTATTCCCAGGGCCGCATTCCGTGAGGGTGCGGCCTTTTTTTCGACCCGCGATGAGCGCAGCCGACCAACGGTCGGCTCTACAGGTGCTCAGCCTTCGGCGAAGGTCCGCAGCGCCTCGCCTTCCATCCGGTACACGGTCCACTCGCTTTGCGGCTTTGCACCTGCGGCCTGGTAGAACGTGATGGCCGGTTCGTTCCAGTCCAGCACCGACCACTCGAAGCGCCCGCAGTTCTGCGCCACGGCGATGCGCGCGATGTGCTGCAGCAGCGCCTTGCCGGCGCCGCTGCCGCGGCAGTCCGGGCTGACGTACAGGTCTTCCAGGTAGATGCCGTTGCGGCCCAGCCAGGTGGAGTAATTGTAGAAGTACACCGCATAGCCGATGGCGTTGCCGTCGGCCTCGCAGATCAGGGCATGTGCCTTGGCATCGGGCCCGAACAGGCTGGCGCGGATGCCGTCCTCGTCGGTCTGCACCGAGGACTCGGCCTTCTCGTAGAGGGCCAGTTCGCGGATGAAGCGCAGGATCAGCGCCGCATCGTCAGCGGTGGCCACGCGGATGTTCACGGCAGCCACCGGCATGGCTCAGGCCCTCGCCTTGGCGACGTTGTGGCGCATCTGCGCGATCACGTCCTGGTAGCTGATCGGCGCGTTGAAGATCGCCGAGCCAGCCACGAACGCGTCGGCACCGGCAGCGGCGATCGCGCCGATGTTGTCGGCCTTCACGCCCCCGTCGATCTCCAGTCGGATGTCCCTGCCGCTGGCATCGATCTTCTTGCGCACTRCACGCAGCTTGTCGAGCGCCGAGGGAATGAACGCCTGGCCGCCGAAGCCCGGGTTGACCGACATGATCAGCACCAGGTCCAGGTCGTCCAGCACCCAGTCCAGGATGTCCACCGGGGTGGCCGGGTTGAGCACCACGCCCGGCTTGCAGCCCAGCGAGCGGATCAGCTGGATGGTGCGGTGCACGTGGCGGCTGGCCTCCGGGTGGAAGCTGATGTAGGTGGCGCCGGCCTCGGCGAAGTCCGGGATGATGCGGTCCACCGGCTCGACCATCAGGTGCACGTCGATCGGTGCGGTGATGCCGTGCTTGCGCAGCGCCTGGCAGACCATCGGGCCGATGGTCAGGTTGGGCACGTAGTGGTTGTCCATCACATCGAAATGCACCCAGTCCGCACCGGCGGCGAGCACGTTGTCCACTTCCTCGCCGAGGCGGGCGAAGTTCGCGGACAGGATGGAGGGAGCGATGATGCAGTTGGACATGGCCGGGGCCTTCGGTACGTGGAATGGGGCCGCGCGCGCTCAGCGCTTGCGCAGGGTCTTGATGCGGTCGTAGGCGGCGTTGAGCAGCCGTGACTTGCGCTCGGCCTGCTGGCGCAGCTCCGGGGCGGCGCCGACGACCTTGTCGGGGTGGTACTGGGAGATCAGCCGGCGGTAGGCCAGGTCGACCTCGGCGTCGGTGGCCTCGGAGGTCAGCCCCAGCTCGCGGTAGGGGTTTTCCTTGTTCAGGCGGAACCAGTCGGCGTCGAAGGCATGCCCGATCAGCAGGCCCACTACGGCACCAAACAGCGGATTGGGCCTGAACAGCAGGGCCCCGGCGATGAATCCGAGCAGTTTTCCGTACCAGCGCATGAGGGTCTGGGCGGCCGTGGCAACAAAGGAGCCTCATTTTACGTCACAGCGGGCCCAACCGGCTTTACACTAGGCCGCCCGCTGTCTGTGCGGGCCCTCAGGGTCCCTTGGACGGCTGTCATGACAAGCCCCAGGAGTGCCCGTGCCGACCACGTTGTTGCAATCCGATCTCCCCGGCCTGCCCTTGCGCCATCGCGGCAAGGTGCGTGATGTTTTTGACATTCCGCGCGACCGGCTCCCCGCCGGCACGCCGCCGGGGGACTACCTGCTGATGGTCGCGACCGACCGTCTGTCGGCCTTCGACGTGGTGCTGCCCGATCCGATTCCGGGCAAGGGCGAAATGCTCTGCCAGGTCTCCAATTTCTGGTTCGCCAAGACCGCGCACCTGATGCCCAACCACCTGACCGGCATCGACGTGGCCAGCGTGCTGCCCGACGGCGTCGATGCGGCGCTGTACGCCAAGCGCGCGGTGGTCACCCGCAAGCTCAAGCCGGTGCCGGTGGAGGCGATTGCCCGCGGTTACCTGATCGGCAGCGGCTGGAAGGACTACCAGCGCACCGGCAAGATCAGCGGCATCGAGCTGCCCGATGGCCTGCGCCAGGCCGAGCAGCTGCCCGAGCCGATCTTCACCCCGTCGACCAAGGCCGCCGTCGGCGACCATGACGAGAACATCGATTTCGATGCGATGGTCAAGACGGTCGGTGCGGACCTGGCCGAGCGCGTACGCGATGCCACCCTGCGCATCTACAAGTTCGCCGCCGATTACGCGCGCGAGCGCGGCATCCTCCTGGCCGACACCAAGTTCGAGTTCGGCACCGATGAAGACGGCCGCCTGTACATCATGGACGAGATGCTGACCCCCGATTCCTCGCGCTACTGGCCGGCCGACGAGTACGAGGTGGGCACCAGCCCGCCGAGCTACGACAAGCAGTTCGTCCGCGACTACCTGGAGACGCTGGACTGGGGCAAGACCGCCCCGGGCCCGAGCATTCCGGCTGAGATCATCGAGCGCACCCGCGCCAAGTACGCCGAGGCGCTGCAGCGGCTGGCGGGTATCTCGGTCGACTGACCCCCACTGCGTCCCCGGCCCCGCGCCGGGGACGCGGTTTTAGATGCCCGACGCCGACGGAATCGCCAATCCCCGGCCGGCCGGCCCCCACAGCGCTATGCTCTGCTGATCCTGGGAGGGAACATGGCCACCACCACCACCGTCGCACGCCCGATCGACCGCTACTTCGCCAGCTATTCCGACGACCACCGCAATGTGCTGAACCAGCGCATTCACGTGGTGGCCGTGCCGGCGATCCTGTGGTCGGTCGTGGCCCTGCTGTGGTGCCTGCCGCCGCTGATCACCTGGTTCCAGAACGGGATCTGGGCAGGGTTTGCGATGTTCGCCGCATGGTGTTTCTACAACCGGCTGTCGCGCCCGCTGGGCATCGGCATGCTGGGGATGCTGTTCGTGTTCGGCTGCCTGTGCCGACTGCTGGAGGCCGAGATCGGCCTGCATAACCTGCTGTGGACGGCGGTCGGGGTGTTCGTGGTGGCCTGGGTGGCGCAGTTCGTCGGCCACAAGTACGAGGGCCGCAAGCCCAGCTTCCTGACCGATCTGACCTATCTGCTGATCGGGCCGGCGTGGGTGCTGGCCAAGGCATATCGGCGGCTGGGCATTCGGTACTAGTCCCGCGCTTGGGGAGGGTCGGGTTGCCGGCCAGCGGCCTGCACTCCGCGGCCGTGCAACACCGACGGATTTTCCTGAACGAAATGGATGCTCACTGGCGCTCTACGGGGTGGCGTCCAGCATCGTCGTGCGCGGCGTTCGAAGGCAGGCAGCCGTTCATGTTCCTCGCCCCATGCGTGGCCCGCCAGCCCCTGCCGTTACTGGCGCCTGACCCGCGCGACGGGCCAGATACGGCAAAGTCACCATGGGACTTCCATACGGCGTTCAGCACTCTCGAATGGGCGCGCGACAGGGGCTGAAAAAATGAATCACGCACGTTACAAGCAATTGCTGGCGTATTCGGGTCTATCGGCAGCAATTGACTGCCTGTTAGACTAAACGGCCTGCTCGTGAATCCCGTATTCCCTGCATGAATCCCAGCCTGCTCCTGCTGCTCGCCCTGCCGTTCATCATGGCCGTGGCGGTCGCTTCATTCCGCCGCACCTCCCGCTCCACGGCCGCCTGGTTGG
Source organism: Stenotrophomonas sp. P5_A8 (assembly GCF_056400545.1). NCBI lineage: Bacteria > Pseudomonadati > Pseudomonadota > Gammaproteobacteria > Lysobacterales > Lysobacteraceae > Stenotrophomonas > Stenotrophomonas sp. P5_A8. The sequence continues at coordinate 7,357 of NZ_JBFULB010000033.1, forward strand.
CCGCGGCCGCCCCGTTGGGCGGACTGGCGTTGCTGGCCACGATGACCCCCGACATCCTTGCCGGCGGGGTCGTACGCAGTTTCGGCCAATGGCTGCCGCAGATCGGGCTGGCCTTCTCGCTGCGCCTGGACGGGCTGGCCTGGATGTTCGCCGGGATGGTGCTGGCCATCGGCGCGCTGGTGGTGATGTACGCCCACTACTACCTCAGCGCGCGCGACAGCGCCCATCGCTTCTACTGCTACCTGCTGCTGTTCATGGGCGCCATGCTCGGCATGGTGCTGTCAGGCAACCTGTTGCTGTTGATGGTGTTCTGGGAAATGACCAGCATCAGCTCGTTCCTGCTGATCGGCTTCTGGTCGCACCGCCAGGACGCCCGCGAGGGCGCGCGGATGGCGCTGGTGGTCACCGGCGGCGGCGGGCTTGCCCTGCTCGGTGGCGTGCTGCTGATCGGCCGCATCGTGGGCAGTTTCGAACTGGATGCGGTGCTCGCTTCCGGCGATGCCATCCGCGCCAGCGCGCTGTATCCGTATGCGCTGTTCCTGGTGCTGGCCGGCATCTTCACCAAGAGCGCGCAGTTCCCGTTCCACTTCTGGCTGCCGCAGGCGATGGCCGCGCCTACCCCGGTGTCGGCCTACCTGCACTCGGCGACCATGGTCAAAGCCGGTGTGTTCCTGCTGGCCCGGCTGCATCCGGCACTGTCGGGCACGGATCTGTTCTTCTACACGGTCAGCGGGATCGGGGCGATCACCCTGCTGATCGGGGCCTGGAACGCGATTTTCCAGCATGATCTGAAGGGCCTGCTGGCCTATTCGACAATCTCCCACCTGGGCCTGATCACGATGCTGTTCGGGCTGTCGGCGCCGATGGCGGTGGTCGCCGGCGTGTTCCACATCCTCAACCACGCCACGTTCAAGGCCTCGCTGTTCATGGCCGCGGGCATCATCGACCACGAGACCGGCACCCGCGACATGCGCAAGCTCGGCGGACTGCGGCGGTTGATGCCGTTCACCAGCACGCTGGCGATCATCGCATCGCTGGCGATGGCCGGCATTCCGTTGCTCAACGGCTTCCTGTCCAAGGAGATGCTGTTCGCCGAAGCGCTCACCGCCGGTGGCCCGGAAACGATGCGCATGGCAATGTCGATCGCCGCGCTGCTGGCCGGCGTGTTCGGCGTGGCCTACAGCCTGCGCTTCGTGCACGACACCTTCTTCGGTGATGGCCCGCACGACCTGGACCGCGTGCCGCACGAGCCGCCGCGCTGGATGAAGGTGCCGGTGGAAGTGCTGGTGGTGGTGTGCGTGGCGGTCGGCGTGGCCCCGGCGATCACCATCGCCCCGGTGCTGCACGCCGCCGCCTCCTCGATCCTGGGCCCGGCGATGCCGGCCTACAGCCTGTCGGTGTGGCACGGCTTCAATACGCCGCTGATGATGAGCATCGCCGGGGTGATCGGCGGCATCGCGCTGTACTTCGGCCTGCGCCGCCTGATCGACCTGCACGCGGTGGTGACCCGCGCGATCGGCCGCAACCTGTTCCACAAGCAGCTGGACCTGGTGTTCGGCTTCGCCCACCGGCTGACCCAGGCGCTGGCCAACGGCAGCCTGCAGCGGATGCTGATGGCGCTGGTGGTGGTGGCGATCATCGTCGCGCTGGCCCCGTTCGTGGCCGATCCGGGCTCGCCCAACTGGCCCTCGCCGCAGCCACTGCCGCTGCTGGGCTGGACGCTGTGGCTGGTGATGATGGCCTGCGCGGTAAGCGCATTGTTCGTCTATCGGCAGCGTCTGCTGGCGGTGCTGGTGATGGGCGGGGTCGGGCTGATGGTGTCGCTGACCTTCGTGTTCCTGTCCGCCCCAGACCTGGCCCTGACCCAGTTGCTGGTGGAGATGGTCACCCTGGTGCTGATGCTGCTGGGCATGAACTACCTGCCCACCCAGTCGGCGCCGGAACATTCGCGCTGGCGCAAGCGCCGTGATGCGCTGATCGCGGTGATCGGCGGTGGCGGCCTGGCCGCGCTGGCCTACACCGCGATGACGCTGCCGCCCAACACCATGGCCGGCGAGCTGGTCGCGCGCGCCCTGCCCGAAGCCTATGGGCAGAACGTAGTCAACGTGATCCTGGTCGACTTCCGCGGCTTCGATACCTTCGGTGAAATCACCGTGTTCGGCATTGCCGCGCTGGTGGTGCACGCGATGCTGCGACGCTCACGCATGGCGCCGGAGCAGATCATGCCGGGCCCGCCGATCAAGCTGCCGGTGCCGGCCGATCTGGCCCAGATCATGTTCCCGCTCACGCTCACCGTCTCGATCTTCCTGTTCCTGCGCGGCCACAACGCGCCCGGTGGCGGCTTCATCGCCGGCCTGGTGCTGGCCGTGCCGCTGCTGATCCAGTACGTCATCCAAGGCACCACCTCGGTGGAGTCGCGGTTCGGCTTCGACTACATCCGCTGCATCGGTGCCGGCCTGCTGATCGCCATCGTCAGCGGCAGTGCCTCGATGCTGTTCGGCGTGCCGTTCCTGACCAGTGGGCACCTGGACCTGCATATCCCGCTGATCGGTGAGGTGCCGCTGGCCAGCGCGATCGGGTTCGATACCGGCGTGTACCTGGTGGTGTTCGGCGGGGCGATGCTGATCCTGTCGATGATGGGCACGATCAAGCCCTCGCGTACCCGCAACGCCCGCAAGGGCGAGATCGATCCCAACCGTCGTTCAGCAGAAACCGGGGAGATGCACTGATGGAACTGGCCCTGGCAAGCGCGATCGGCATATTGAGTGCGATCGGCATCTACCTGCTGCTGCGTGCGCGCACCTTCGACGTCATCCTCGGGATGACCTTCCTGTCCTACGCCACCAACCTGCTGATCTTCGCCGGTGGCCGCCTGGTGTCGGGCAAGGCGCCGGTGCTGCGTGAGGGCATCGACAGCGACCTGGGCAACTACACCGATCCGCTGCCGCAGGCGCTGGTGCTGACCGCCATCGTGATCGCCTTTGCGATGACCGCCGTCAGCATCGTGCTGGCCATGCGCAGCCGCAGCGACAACCACAGCGACCACGTCGACGCGCACGAAGAAGAGGCCGACGACGCCCCCGCCGATACCGCCCCCGGCCGGGAGGGCGGCGCATGAACCATGCGGTGATCCTGCCGATCCTGATTCCGCTGTTCGGCGCGGCCTGTTCGTTGTTCGTCGAGCACCGCCGCTATGGCCCCCGGGTGCAGCGCGCGGTGGCCTGGACCACGCTGACTGCGCTGGCCGCGGCGGTGGCACTGCTGTTCTTCCAGACCGCCGATGGCAGCATCGCGGTATACCTGCTCGGCGACTGGCCGGCACGGCTGGGTATCGCGCTGGTGGCCGACCGGCTGTCGGCATGGATGCTGGTGACCACGCTGCTGCTGGCCATTCCGTGCCTGCTGCATGCCTGCTCGGGCTGGGATCGGCGCGCACCGCATTTCCACGCGCTGTTCCAGTTCCAGCTGGTCGGCCTCAACGGTGCCTTCCTCACCGGCGACATCTTCAACCTGTTCGTGTTCTTCGAGGTGATGTTGATCGCCTCCTACGGCCTGCTGCTCAGCGGCGGGCGCGGCCTGCGCATGCGCATCGGCCTGCATTACGTGGTGTTCAACGTTACCGCCTCGACCCTGTTCCTGATCGCGCTCGGCCTGCTGTATGCCTCGCTGGGGTCGCTCAACATGGCCGAACTGTCCCAGCGCATCGCCGAAGTACCGGCCTCGCACCTGGTGCTGGTCAAGGCCACCATGGGTTTGTTGCTGCTGGTGTTCTGCAGCAAGGCTGCGCTGATGCCGTTGTACCTGTGGCTGCCCGAGGCGTATGCGCGCGCACCGGCCGCGGTGGCTGCGCTGTTTGCGATCATGACCAAGGTCGGCCTGTATGCGGTGCTGCGGGTCAGCACGCTGTGGTTCGGCGAGGATGCCGGCCCGATGGCCGGCTACGGCAGCGACTGGCTGCTGTGGGCCGGCGTGGCCACGCTGGTGCTGGGCGGCCTGGGTGTCCTGGCGGCCGCGCGCCTGCGGGTGATGATCTCCTACCTGGTGGTGGTGTCGGCAGCGACGCTGTTCATCGCATTCGCCGTGCGTACCCCGCAGGTGCTGTCGGCCGGGCTGTATTACCTGCCGCACAGTACCTTCGTGGCCGCCGCACTGTTCCTGATCGCCGACCTGATCCGACGCCGTCGGGGCGGTGCCAGCGACAAAAAGGAAATCATCGCGCCGATGCCCGGCAAGCAGACCCCGGCGGTGCTGTTCCTGATCGGCGCGGTCGCGGTAGCCGGGCTGCCGCCGCTGTCCGGCTTCCTGGCCAAGGCCGCGCTGCTGGCCGGGATGCCGGCCCAGTACACCGACGTGGTCTGGACCGCGGTGCTGGGCAGCAGCCTGATGGTGATCGTGGGTCTCACCCGTGGCGGCATCCGCCTGTTCTGGCGCGTGCCGGTGCAGGAGGAAGGTGTGCCGCCACCGCGCAAGGCGCCCACCCGCACCGTCGAACTCATCGCCGCCGCGCTGCTGCTCAGCTACGGCATCGCCATGAGCCTGTTCGCCGGCCCGCTGATGCAGCACACCGATGCGATGGCCAGGCAGCTGCTGCAGCCGAAGGAATACGTGGGTGAGCTGCGCGCCACCACGCCGGAGATCCGCCAGCCATGACGCACAAGCCTTCGCTGTACAAACGCGTGATTCCCTCGCCTTCGCTGAGCGTGATGGTGGTGGCGTTCTGGCTGCTGATGTCCGACAGCTTCACCGTCGGCCAGTTCGTGCTGGGCATGCTGCTGGGCCTGGTGGTGCCCCTGTTCGCCGCGCGCCTGGACCGCGAGTTCGCCCGCATCGGCTCGCTGCGGCCGGTGCCCAAGCTGGTGTTCGTGACGCTGTGGGACATCCTGGTATCCAACATCCGCGTGGCCATCCAGGTACTCGGCCCGGAGCGTCGCATCCACCCCGGCTTCATCTGGCTGCCGCTGGACATCGCCAACATCCACGGCATCGCCGCGCTGACCAGCATGATCACGCTGACCCCGGGCACGGTATCGGCGGCGTTGTCCGACGACCGCCGCTACCTGCTGGTGCACGTGCTGCACCTGGACGACCCGGACGAACTGATCGCGCAGATCAAGCGCCGTTACGAGGCCCCGCTGATGGAGATCTTCCCATGACCGGTTACACCTTCATCCAGACCACGATGGCCGTGTGCATGCACGTGGTCGGGCTGGCCATGCTGCTGGCCACCTGGCGCCTGCTGCGCGGCCCGACCGTGCCCGACCGCATCCTCGCGCTGGACACGCTGTCGGTGACGGCCATTGCCGAGCTGATGCTGTTCGGCATGTACCTCAACTCGGCGGTGTATTTCGAGGCGGCCTTGATCATCGCCATGCTCGGCTTCGGCAGTACGGTGGTGCTGAGCAAGTTCGTGCTGCGCCGGGATATCGTCGAATGATCACCTTCATCCAGATCGTGCTGTCGATCCTGCTGCTGTTCGGCTGCTTCTTCATCCTGGTCGGCGCGCTGGGCCTGGTGAAGCTGTCGACGTTCTTCAAGCGCCTGCACGCGCCGACCAAGGCCAGCACCCTGGGCGTGGGCTGCGTGCTGGTGGGCTCGGTCTGTTACCACATCTTCCTGGGTCAGGATCCGCAGCCGCGCGAGCTGTTGATCACCGTATTCCTGTTCATCACCGCACCGATCAGCGCACACATGATGGCCAAGGCGGCGCTGTCGCTGATGATGGAAAAGCGCCCGAGCCTGCCGGGGCATGAAACCGCCAAGGAAGAACAGTTGCCGCCGCCGCGACCGGAAGGCGATCAGGCGCCGTAATGAGGGAGACGGATAGGTTCCGGACCGGGATCGGATACCGGGCCGAACCCGCGTGGAACCGACCATTGGTCGGCCGCCGCCAATCCCGCGCGTAGAGCCGACCGTTGGTCGGCTGCACCCCAATCCCGCCCGTAGAGCCGACCGTTGGTCGGCTGCACCCCAATCCCGCCCGTAGAGCCGACCGTTGGTCGGCTGCACCCACATCGCAACCGGAGCAGCCGACCAACGGTCGGCTCTACGGGACGCGGCCTCGTTCAGCCGCCTCTGACCAGCGCCAGTTCCAACCCGATCCAGGCCAGGAATGCCACCACCAGCACGCCCCCTTCGCGGCGGCTGACGGTGAGGTCGCCACGCAGCATTGGGTACAGCACCAGCACGAAGGCGATCGCCGCCGGCAGCTCCAGCTTCACGAACGACGCGGGCACCGCCAGCGGCCGCAGCGCGGCCATGCCGCCCACCACCACCAGCAGATTGAACAGGCTCGAGCCAATCACGTGGCCCAGCACCATGTCGCCCTGGCCACGGCGGGCGGCCGCGATCGCCGCCGCCACTTCCGGCAGCGCGGTGCCGATGGCTACCGGCAGCAGGCCCACCAGCAGCGGCGACCAGCCCAGCCCGGCACCGAACACCGGCGCGGCCTGCACGATCCAACGCGCGCCGTAGTACAGGCACAGGCCGGCAAACAGCAGGCGCAGCACATTGAGGAAAAGCCCGGTGCGGGTCATCGCATAGCCGGCGATGGCCTCGCGCACCGGTTCGGATTCCCGCCGCGCACGTCGCAGCACGAACACCAGCACGGCCACGAAACCAAGCAGCAGCAGGCCACCCTCCCAGCGCGTCACCACGCCGTCCAGGCCGAACACGATCAGCGCCAGGCTGGCCACGGCGAGCAGGATGAGCAGGGGCGAGAGCAGCCGTGCGCGGACCAGGAGGGGCGCGGCCAGCGCGGCGAGGCCGAGGGTAAGCCCGACGTTGACGATGTTGCTGCCGACCGCGTTGCCCAGTGCCAGTTCTTCGGCCCCGACCACGAACGCGCGGGCATTGACCACCAGCTCGGGGAGCGAGGTACCGAAGGCGACCAGCAGCAGCCCGGCCACGAACGGCGAGGCGCCGAAGCGCTGGGCCAGGCCGGAGGCGGCCTTGACGATCGAATCGCCGCCCAGTGCGAGCAGCAGCAATCCCAGCAGGAACCACGCGGTAGCAGCAATCATCGGCACATCCCCAGGCAGCAATGGCCCGATTCTAGAGCCAGCGTGCGCGCAGGGGGTGAGGAAACCGCCGAAGCGGGGGTGCAGCGGCGCGGCCCGCTCCGGGCACGCGCCGCCACCGGCTTACGAACAGCCTTCTACGTAGTCGACCTGCGGGGTCTGGCCGACCCGCCAGGCGGTGACATTGCCGTCGCCGCCGATCTCGAAGTTGATCAGCGCGCCGCCCTCGGTAGCCGGGCGCACACGCAGGTTGTGGCCCTTCTCGTCGTACTTGTGCGCGGTGACGTCACCCCGATCGGGATAAAGCGTCTGCAGCTGGCCCAGCGACATGCCGACCTTGCCACCGCCGGGTGCGGCGATGCGGTCGTTGCGCACGTCGTAGCGGACCAGACGCTTGCCTTCGATCATGAAGACGACATCGTCAGCCTGCGCGCCTTGCGGTCGCAGCGCGTGGCAGTAGTCGTCGGGAACGTCGCCCTGCAGGGGTTCCTTCCACGCGGTGCGCACCTGCTCCAGCGTGCTGCCCAGTGCGATCGCGCCGTAGCCGTCAAGCCGCGCCGGACCGGTGGCGGCCGCGGCGTCGGGGCCGGCAGCCGCACCCTTGTCTGGCGCAGCGCCGACAGCCGGCGTGGTCTGTGCCGGCGCGGCCGCCTCGGCGTCCTTCGACGGGGTTTCCGGGCTGCGCCCGCAGCCTGCCAATGCCAGCACGATGCCCAGTGCCAAAACGCTTCCCAGCTGCTTCATGTGATGTCCTCCAGTCAGTGCCCGGCAGACTAGCGCGATCCCCGTGCAGCGGTTGCATGCAGTGACGCGATTGTCATCGCCGTTTCACCTGCCGCGTTCAGGCTCGGCCTGCACCGCATCGACCCCACGCCCATGCAACCGCGCAAGACCGACCTCGCCCGCACCGCCCTGCAGGCTCACCGCGCGCCACTGGACATGCGCCAGCGCCGCCTGCTGATCCTGTGCGACGGCCAGCGCGACCTGCCCCAGCTCAGCGCGATGATCGGCGCAGAGGCGTCGGCCATGGTGATCCAGCTGATCCAGGCCGGGTACCTGGTGTCCACCGCGCCAGCAGAGCCGGCCCCGCTGGCGGCGCCGGCCAGTGCGCCCGGGCCCGGGCCCGCACCCTCACCGGCTGCGCCCCCGCCCACCGAACGCCGTCGCTCGCTGGTGGCCGCGCGCATCTACCTGCTGGGCATCCTTGAAATGCAGCGCCACCCGCAGGCCGCCGCGCTGTTGCACGCGTTGCAGCGCGCGCGCAGCGACGAAGACGTCATCGCCTCGCTGCACATCGCCCTGACGGCGCTGCCGGGCCTGACCTCGCCCGGGTATGCCGAGCGGGTGCGGCAGCGCGTGCTGGAGGTGTTGCCGGAAGCGCATGCCGCGCAGGTGCAGCAGACCGTTGTTGCAACAGCCTGAGGCAATGGTCAGTTGAAAAGGCACTGCATGGAGGGGATTGCTCGGTGTCCACGGTGGGTACACCGTCTGGTCCACCGCGTCGCCGAGGGCGTCATGCTGAGCGCCGCCCTGCCCTGCCCCTGCCACGCGACGTGACTCGCGCCGGCCGCCTCGGCGGCCCGCGTTGCAATCACGCCGTGAAGTTCGCCTTCAACCCCTTCCAGCACTGCTGGTAACCGCGCTGCCGGTGCGCGGCGTCCATCGCCTGCGCGGTGGGACGGATCACCCCACGGGTTTCGAACATGAAGGCCATGGTGTCCTTGATCACGTCCGGTTTGCTCAGGTCAGCCGCCGAGGCCTTGTCGAAGGTGGCCGCATCCGGACCGTGGCCACTCATGCAGTTGTGCAGCGAGGCGCCGCCGGGCACGAAGCCCTCGGCCTTGGCGTCGTAAGCACCGTGGATGAGGCCCATGAACTCGCTGGCGATGTTGCGGTGGAACCACGGCGGCCGGAACGTGTCCTGCGCCACCAGCCAGCGCGGCGGGAAGATGGCGAAGTCCATGTTGCTGGTGCCGGCGGTATCGCTGGGCGAATGCAGGACCAGAAAGATCGACGGGTCCGGATGGTCGTGGCTGATCGAGCCGATGGTGTTGAAACGACGCAGGTCGTAGCGGTACGGCGCGTAATTGCCGTGCCAGGCGACCACGTCCAGCGGCGAATGATCGATGTCGGCACGCCACAACTGCCCACCGAATTTGGCGATCAGTTCGAATGCGCCATCGATATTCTCGAACGCGGCCTGCGGGGTTTCGAAATCGCGCGGATTGGCCAGGCCGTTGGAGCCGATCGGCCCCAGGTCCGGCAGCTTCAACAGCGCGCCGAAGTTTTCGCACACGTAGCCACGTGCCTGACCATCGGGCAGTTCGACCCGGAAGCGCACGCCACGCGGGATCACCGCGATCTGCTGCGGTTCGATCTCGATCACGCCCAGCTCGGTGAGCAGGCGCAGTCGCCCCAGCTGCGGCACGATCAGCAGCTCGCCGTCGGCGTTGTAGAAGTAACGGCCCTGCATGTCGGCGTTGGCCGCATACAGGTGGATGCCCACGCCATGATGCGCATCGGGCGAGCCGTTGCCACCCATGGTGTACAGGCCATCGATGAAATCGGTGGGGGTGGGCGGCAGTGGCAGCGGGTCCCAGCGCAGCTGGTTGGGCGACACCGCGCCATGCGCGAAATCACCGTGCAGGTGCGGCTGCGCATACGCGCTGAACTCACCGTGCGTCACCGCCGGACGGATCCGGTACAGCCAGCTGCGCCGATTGCTGCCGCGCGGCGCGGTGAACGCGGTGCCCGAGAGCTGTTCGGCATACAGCCCATGCGCCACCCGCTGCGGCGAGTTGCGGCCCACCGGCAACGCACCGGGCACCGCCTCGGTGGCGAACTCATTGCCGAAACCGGTCTGGTAACCGTGTGCGTCCATCGGGTTGTTCATGGTCCTGCTCCGCCGGGGCGAGTGGGGGGTGACGCCAACGACCGCAGCCCGCCGTGCAGCGGGCTGTGGCCCTGCAAGCGTAGCGGCTTTACAGCACGCCGCGCTTGATCTGGTCGCGCTCGATGCTCTCGAACAGCGCGGTGAAGTTGCCTTCGCCGAAGCCTTCATTGCCCTTGCGCTGGATGATCTCGAAGAAGATCGGGCCGATGCAGTTGGTGGTGAAGATCTGCAGCAGCTTGCGCTGGTGGGTCTCCGGATCGGCATCGATCAGGATCTTGTTCTTCGCCAACCGCGCCACGTCTTCACCGTGGTTGGGCACGCGCATGTCGATCACGTCGAAATAAGTGTCGGGGGTGTCGAGGAACTCCACGCCCTGGGCGCGCATCGCTTCCACGGTGTCGTAGATGTTTTCGGTGAAACAGGCGATGTGCTGGATGCCCTCGCCCTTGTAGGCGTCCAGGTACTCGTTGATCTGGCTCTTCGGATCGGAGGACTCGTTGAGCGGAATGCGCACGATGCCGTCCGGGGCGGTCATCGCCTTGGACACCAGGCCGGTCTTGAGGCCCTTGATGTCGAAGTAGCGGATCTCGCGGAAGTTGAACAGGCGCTCGTAGTAGTCCGACCACTGCTGCATGTTGCCGAAGTACAGGTTGTGGGTCAGGTGGTCGATGAAGGTCAGCCCGAAGCCCTTGGGACGCGGGTCCACGCCCTCGATCGGGGCGTAGTCGGTGTCGAACATGCAGCCATTGGCGCCGTAGCGGTCCACCAGGTACAGCATGCAGTCGCCGATGCCCTTGATGATCGGCGCGGCCACCGCGCGGGTTTCCGGCTTGAAGTCGATCGCTTCGGCACCGTTGCCCAGCGCCATCTGGTAGACCTCATCGCCCGGCTTCTTGAAGCGGATGGCAAAGCCGCAGGCGCACGGGCCGTGCTTGTCAGCGAAGTCCGAGGCGAACGAATCGGGTTCTTCATTGACCAGGAAATTGACGTCGCCCTGGCGGTATACGGTGATGGCGCGCTGCTTGTGGCGCAGTACCGCGGTGAAGCCCATCTTGCGGAAGTAGGCGTGCAGTTCGGCGCCACGGCCGGCCGGCGCGGCGAACTCGACGAACTCGAAACCGTCGATGCCCATCGGGTTTTCGAAGGTGGTGACCTGCATGCCCGGGTCGGGTGCGTGGGACGCGGTGCTCAGTTGGCTGCTCATGATGTGGCTCCAAAGCAAGTCCGCATCGGAAAAAACCAGGTGCGGTGGGGCGGCAGACCCGCGAGAATGCGGTGTCCGGAACGTAGGTTATAGTTTCACATGAAACCACCATCAAGGTGCACCGCAGCATGAGCCCGCCCGATCCCAGCAGCCACAGCATCCGCGCCTCGCACGCCCTGCTCGACCTGGAGCAGTTCCTGCCCTACCGGCTGAGCGTGCTGTCCAACCGGGTCAGCGGCAATATCGCCAAGCTGTATGGGGACCGTTACGGTCTGGCGATCCCGGAGTGGCGGGTCATCACCATCCTGGCGTTATACCCGGGCTCCTCGGCCAGCGAGGTTTCCGACCGCACGGCGATGGACAAGGTGGCCGTGAGCCGGGCCGTGGCCAGACTGCTCGAGCGTGGCTTCATCAAGCGTGAAACCCATGGCGACGACCGCCGTCGCTCGGTACTGGCGCTGTCGGCGGCCGGGTTCGAGGTGTACGAGACCATCGCCCCGCTGGTGATCGAGATCACCCGCAAGCTGATGTCCGTGCTCAGCGAAGAGGAGGAACAGATGCTGGAGACGCTGATCCTGCGCCTGGCCGGGGAAGGCCTGCAGAAGATGGACCAGGGCTGAGGGCAAGCGACGCCGCTGGGGCGTTGCGGGTCAACTCAGGTGCTTGCGCCGGGCATGCACCCACGGCGCGGCCAACGCGCCGATGGCGCCACCGGCAAACGCCAACGAGGCGGCCACCACGGCCGCTTCGATCGCATTGGGCAGGGCCAGCGCGGCCAGCACCAGCAGCGCCGAGGGCAGGCCGATGAAGGTGGCCATGAAGTAGCCCCACCGCGGCGCCCACGTGCCCACCTGAAGCAGGCTGACCGGCATCCACGTTTCGGCCGAGGCGTCCTGCTGGACCTTGGCGGCGACCCGGGTCAGGTCCACTTCCACCGGGCCCTTGCCGGTACGCGCGATGGCCAGCATCTGCGCCACCTCTTCGACCGGCGGGAACGACGTCGGCCACGTGCCCGGCGCGCTCACGCCGTAGGCGGTCAACACCGGCACGCTGATCCACGGCGCCAGCAGCGGCCGCAGCTTGCGCCGGTCGAGCACGCACCAGAGCTGGCTGACGCCGTTGGCGACCACGCCATACAGGGCCAGCTGGCCCGGTTCGGGATACGGCAGCAGGTGCACGCGCGCCGCCATGCTGTCGTAGCCCATCTGCCGCAGGAAACCCGGGCGGGTGCGCCCCTCGTGTGCCCAGGCCAGGCCCAGCGCGGCGACCAGGTAGGCTTCGGCCGGGTCCTTGGCCCCGGCACTGGCGCGGTCGTCGCTGGCCAGGAAGAACGCCAGGGACTTGGGCTCGTCCACGTCGCCGCTGTCCCAGCGCCCGGCATCGCCCAGTACGTGCTTGAGCGGCAGGCGCGCCGGTGCGGTTTCGGCCTTGGCCGCGTTCTGCAGGAAGGGCAGCACCGACAGCACGAAGCCCTGCAGGTCCACCGCGCGCACGCCGCTGCCCTGCCAGTCGGCCGGCAGCAGGCCGGCCAGGGCCGGGTTGCGTGCCAGCACGTCGAGCTGGGCTTTCTGCTCGACCAGCTTCTGCACCGCGGCCTTCAACAGCACGTTGTCCGGCACGGCCACCAGCGGCAGCCGGTAGCGGATCGCGCCGGGTGCGGGGGTGTCGGCGTCGGGCGCATCGCCAGCGCCATGATCGTCGAGCAGCACATCCACCGGCGGCAGGCTCACGCCGGTCGGGGCCTGGAGGGTGGTATCGGAAGTGCTGTCGCTGGTGCCCGTCTGCATGCGTATCGATCCGTCGGTTGTGCGCCACGAACAGCGCGGCATGAGGTCCTTGGAGGTAGCGGCAAGGGCAGCAGGAAATGAAGGGTTGCCCAGGTGGGTGGATCCACGCCATGCGTGGTTGCCGCGTGCAGCTCGGCACCATGTCGCAACAGAGCGCAGCCGCGCCTGGCGTGGCTCTGCGCGCCAGGCCGATGGATAGCTCCAACCGGCAGACTGGAAAGTTCTTCTCCCATCTGAAGGGAGCGTCTTGTTGCAAGGG
>NZ_JBFULB010000034.1:0-20510 GCF_056400545.1 Stenotrophomonas sp. P5_A8
GCCGTGGACGCGGCCTTATTCATTCCCGTCTTCGGACTTCAGCGGTGCATCGACCGGATCGGGCACCACCGGCGGCGTGTTGCTGTCATCGGCCGGGGGCGTGGTTTCATCAGTGGCCGGCTCGGCCACTTCTTCCACCGGCACCGGCTTCTGCGGCAGCACCAGCGGGCCCTTGTTGCCGCAGGCGGCAAGGAGAAGCAGCGAGGCCGCTGCCAACGGAATCAGGATTCGGTTGCGATGGGGGATGCTCATGCCCCGAGTATAGCCGCGCCCTCTTTGGCCGAGGGTATCGATTCGATGAACGTGGCCAGGCGGGGTGTCGGCCGATGTCCGGCTACGATGCGTGCCCTGACGGGGTCCTGGGTTGCCGGCCAGCGGCCAGCACTACCGGTCGGTGGGGGGTAGCGGTCGGCTCCAGAGCCAGATTGCCACCACGGTCATGCTGCCGATGGACAGCCATTTCACCCAGGCGATCGGCACGCACCACAGCATGATGCCCGCGCACGCGGTCATGGTCAGGGTGGCCATCCATTTGGCGTAGCGGCTGACCGCACCATGGGCCTGCCAGTTGACGATGGCCGGGCCGAAGCGTGGGTGCTGCAACAGCCAGGTGTGCAGGCGCTCGGAGCCGCGCGAGGCGGCCCAGGCCGAGATCAGGATGAAGACCGTGGTGGGCAACCCCGGCACGAAGATGCCGACGATGCCGGTGCCCAGACTGGCATAGGCCAGCAACCACCACGCCCAGCGGAACCGCACCACCGGCCGCGGGGCCGGTGCATCGGGAACATCGGGGCGCTCAGGCAGGGTCATGCATGCAGCATAGCGAGGCCGGACGGCAACGGCGATGGTCCGCGCCATACGCGCCGCCGACGACGCGGGGCCGTCGGCGGACCGGGTTGCCGGCCAGCCGCCGGGCTTACCGGGTTTGGGTCACCCCGAGCTGGTCGAGCACGAACGCATACGATTCGGCCAGCTCGTGGTAACGCTGGAAACGCCCGGACTTGCCGCCGTGGCCGGCCTCCATGTTCGTGCGGAACACGATCGGATGGGTACCGGTGTTGTCATCGCGCAGCTTGGCCACCCACTTGGCCGGCTCCCAGTACTGCACCTGCGAATCCCACAGGCCGGTGCCGACGAACAGCGCCGGATAGGCCTGCTTCCTGACGTTGTCGTAGGGCGAATAGGTGAGCATGTAGTCGTAGTACTCGCGCTGCTCCGGGTTGCCCCACTCGTCGTATTCGTTGGTGGTCAGCGGGATGCTGGCATCGAGCATGGTGGTGACCACGTCCACGAACGGCACCTGCGCGACCATCACCCGGTAATCCTGCGGGGCCTGGTTGGCCACCGCGCCCATCAGCAGGCCGCCGGCGCTGCCGCCGGAGGCCGCCACGCGGTCCTWGGACGCATAGCCCAGGCGGACCAGTTCGCGGGTGACATCGACGAAGTCGTTGAAGGTGTTCTGCTTCTTGAGCAGCTTGCCCTCCTCGTACCACGCGCGGCCCATTTCCTCGCCACCGCGGATATGCGCGATGGCGTAGACCACGCCGCGGTCGAGCAGGCTGACCACGCTCTGGTTGAAACCGGGGTCCATCGACATGCCGTAGCTGCCATAGGCGTACTGGTACAGCGCGGCGCTGCCGTCCTTCTTGAACCCGTTGCGATACACCAGCGACACCGGCACCTTGACGCCATCACGCGCGGTCACCCAGACCCGCTCGGTGGTGTACTGCGACGGGTCGTAGCCGATCACCGGCTGCTGCTTGAGCTGGCGACGCTCGCCGGTGACGGTGTTGAGTTCGAAGGTGGTGGTCGGGGTGGTGAGCGAGTTGTAGGCGTAGCGCAGCCACGGGCTGTCCGGCTCGGGATTGGCGGCCAGGCCCATCGAGTAGGCCGGTTCGTCGGCCTTGACGTAGTCCTGGCGACCGTCCGGGTACAGCAGGCGGATCCGCTCCAGGCCATTGGAGCGCTCGGCGATCGCGCTGAAGCCGTCGAACAGCTCGAAGCCTTCGACCAGCACCGCATCATCGTGCGCGACCCAGTCGGTCCACTGCTTGCGCGAGGTGGCATTGCTCGGCGCGGTCACGATCTTGAAGTTCTTCGCATCGGCATCGTTGGTACGGATCACCCAGCGACCGTTGAAGTGGTCGGCATCGTATTCGACGTCGCGCGCACGCGCGGCCAACAGCGTGAATGCCTGTGGATCGGCGGCCGGTGCGTAGCGTGTTTCCGAGCTGACCGTGCTGTGCAGTTCGATGGTGAGGTACTTATCGTCGCGGGTGCGGCCCACGCCCATGTAGAAGCTGTCGTCCTTCTCTTCGTAGACCAACACGTCGCTGCTGGTCGGCGTGCCCAGCACGTGCTTCTTCACCCGTACGGTGAGCAGGGTTTCCGGGTCGTTCTCGACGTAGAACAGGGTGCGGTTGTCATCGGCCCAGACCACGTTCGGGGAGACGTTCTCGATGCGGTCCGGCAGCACCTGGCCGGTGCGCAGGTCCTTGAAGCGGATCACGTACTGGCGGCGGCCGACGTCGTCTTCGGCCCAGGCCAGCAGCTGGTTGTCCTGGCTGACATCGGCATCGCCGACATCGAAGTAGTTCTTGCCCTCGGCCATCACGTTGATGTCCAGCAGGATCTCTTCCGGCGCGTCCATGCTGCCCTTGCGCCGCGCCTGGATCGGGTAGTCCTTGCCGGTTTCGAAGCGGGTGTAATACCAGTAGCCGCGATCACGCGCGGGCACGCTGGCATCGTCCTGCTTGATGCGCGCGACGATCTCTTTGTAAAGCGTGTCTTCGAGCGGCTTGAGCGGCGCCATCACCTGGTCGGTGTACGCATTTTCCGCATTCAGGTAGGCCAGCATCTTCGGCGCTTCGCGCTTGTCGTCGCGCAGCCAGTAATAGTCGTCGTTGCGGGTGGCCCCGAACGGCGCCTTGACCGTGTGCGGATGCTTCTCGGCGTCGGGTGGGGTCAGCGCGGGGGCGGCATGCACGGTGGAGGTCATCAGGCTGGCAACCAATAAGCAAAGGGCGGGTTTCACGAGATAAGGCTCCTGGCGGGGGAATGCAATGGCGTCCGTGTTCGCCCAGTCTGGGCGGCCGGTGGGGCAGCGGCAAGCAGGGCGGTCGCCACTGCCCCTAGAATGCGCCAGATGAGCACCTCCACGATCACGGCCGGCTACAGCCGCCGCAGCCAGGAAATCGAGCCCTTCCATGTGATGTCGCTGCTGGCCCGCGCGCAGGCGCTGGAACAGGCCGGCCACGATGTCATCCACCTGGAGATCGGCGAGCCGGACTTCACCACGGCCGCGCCGATCGTCCAGGCCGGCCAGGCCGCGCTGGCCGCCGGCCACACCCGCTACACCGCCGCGCGCGGCCTGCCGGCCCTGCGCCAGGCCATCGCCGGCTTCTACCACGACCGCTACCAGGTGCGGATCGACCCGGAGCGCATCCTGGTCACCCCCGGTGGCTCGGGCGCGCTGCTGCTGGCCAGCAGCCTGCTGGTGGACCCGGGCAGGCACTGGCTGCTGGCCGATCCAGGCTATCCCTGCAACCGGCACTTCCTGCGCCTGGTGGAAGGCGCGGCGCAGCTGGTGCCGGTGGGTCCGAAGACGGCTTACCAGCTGACCCCGGAACTGGTCGAGCACCACTGGAACGCCGACAGCGTCGGCGCGCTGGTGGCCTCGCCGGCCAACCCGACCGGGACGCTGTTGTCGGCGCAGCAGCTGGGCGGGCTGTCGCAGGCGTTGAAGGCCCGCGGCGGGCACCTGGTGGTGGACGAGATCTACCACGGCCTGACGTACGGGATGGACGCGGCGAGCGTGCTGCAGGTGGACGACGAGGCGTTCGTGCTCAACAGTTTTTCCAAGTACTACGGGATGACGGGCTGGCGCCTGGGTTGGCTGGTGGCACCACCGCAGGCGGTGCCGGACCTGGAGAAGCTGGCGCAGAATCTGTACATCAGTGCGTCAAGCATTGCCCAGCACGCGGCGCTGGCCTGTTTCGCGCCGGAGACGATCGCGATTTTCGAGCAACGCCGCGCGGCCTTCCGCGAGCGTCGCGATTACCTGCTGCCGGCACTGCGCGCGCTTGGCTTCCGTATCGAGGTGGAGCCGGAAGGGGCGTTTTACCTGTACTGCGACGTGAGCGCGTTCACCGATGACGCGCAGGCGTTCTGCACGCACTTCCTGGAAACCCAGCACGTGGCGTTTACCCCGGGCCTGGATTTCGGGCACTACCGCGCCAACGAGCACGTGCGGTTGGCCTACACGCAGGAGGTGCCGCGGTTGGAAGAGGCGGTGGCGCGTATCCGGCGTGGGTTGGAGACGTGGGTGCGGTGATGCGGTGGTGTTTTAGAAGCTTTAAAAGCTGCAAAAGCTGAAAAAGCTGAAAAAGCTGAAAAGGCTGAAAAGGCTGAAAAGGCGCAAAAGCCGCAAAGGCGGCGAACGGTCGAGCTGGGCGGGGRYGTGTGGRTTCGCGGGACACGCCGTAAATCCATCCGTGGAGGCTCGCGTACGCCATCCATGGCGTACGACGGTCCCGCGAATCCACACACCCCCACCCCCAGACAACTGGTCGGTGGCCATGGCACAACGCGAAAGCGCCAGCACAAGGCATCGCCGGCTTCACCGCTCTTCGCTTCCCTGCTTCTTGGTTGCGCACCCGCCCAAGCCAGCGAAGGCGCACACCCGCGGCGGTTGAAAATGAAGTTGACKTTGATCCTGCAGTTGCCTTCCGCACTTGAAAGCCCGCCGCAGGCGAAAGAAAAACCCAAAAAAAACGCCACGCATTGCTGCGTGGCGTTGAAACTGGGGTGAGGCCAACACGACGCCCCACCACCCGGAGTCGGACCGAAGATGCGTTCGGCTATTCTCTGCGGCTACCGGGCCGATGGGCCATCCCAGCAGTCGAGCAACGCTCAACGGTACCAGTCGAGCAACGCTCGACTCTACCGCAACTGCTCCCACAGGAAGCTATAGGCCAATGCCGACATATGCGCGGCCTGCGCATTGTTCGCCGCACCGCCGTGACCGCCCTCGATGTTCTCGTAGTAGGTCACATCCTTGCCGGCCGCGATCATCTTGGCCGCCATCTTGCGGGCATGGCCCGGATGCACCCGGTCATCGCGGGTGGAGGTGGTGAACAGCACCGGCGGGTAGGTCTTGTTCGGATCGAACAGGTGGTACGGCGAGAAGGTCTTGATGAAGTCCCAGTCGGCCGTATCCGGATTGCCGTACTCGGCCATCCACGACGCGCCCGCCAGCAGGTGGCTGTAGCGCTTCATGTCCAGCAGCGGCACCTGCACCACCACCGCCCCGAACAGCTCGGGGTACTGGGTGAGCATGTTGCCGGTGAGCAGGCCACCGTTGCTGCCGCCCTGCACGCCCAGGTGTTTGGCCGAGGTGATCTTGCGGCTGACCAGGTCGCGTGCGACCGCGGCCATGTCTTCATAGGCCTTGTGGCGGTTCTGCTTCAGTGCCGCCTGGTGCCAGCGCGGGCCGTACTCGCCGCCGCCACGGATGTTGGCCACCACGTACACACCGCCCTTCTCCAGCCACGCACGGCCCATGCCGCCCGAATACGACGGCGTCAGCGAAATCTCGAAGCCACCGTAGCCGTACAGCAGGGTCGGGTTGGAACCGTCCAGCTTCATTTCCTTGGCATGCACCACGAAGTACGGCACGCGGGTGCCGTCTTTGCTGGTGGCGAAGTGCTGCTCGATCACCTTGCCGTCGGCATTGAAGAACGCCGGCATGGTCTTGAGCACTTCCGGCTGCTTGCCGATCTCGGCCAGCGCCAGGGTGGTCGGGGTCAGGTAGTCGGTGACGGTCATCCATACCGCGTCGCTGTCGTCGGCATCGACCGCACCGACGGCCACGGTGCCGAACGTCGGCGCGCCGGTGAAGTCGCTCTTCTTCCAGCCATTCTCGGTCGGGGTCAGCACGCTCAGGCGGCTCTTGACGTCGTCGAGCACGTTGAGCACCAGGTGATTCTTCGTCCAGCTGGTGCCGGCCAGCGACGTCGTCGCGGTCGGGGCGAACAGCACCTCGAACGCGCGCTTGCCGGCGATGAAATCATCCAGCTTGGTCACCAGCAGGGAACCGGCGGTATAGGTCTTGCCGCCCACGGTCCACGGTTCGCGCAGTTCCAGGGTCAGCCATTGCTTGCGCAGGCCTTTCTCTGCCGAGTTCGGCGCATCGATCCTGGTGAGCGTGCCATCGTTGCCGCACAGGTAGATCTCGTTGTTGTAGAAGGCCAGCGTGCGGCTGACCAGGTTGCGCTCATAGCCGGGGGTGTCGTCGTGCATCGCCGCGATGTACATGTCATCGGGCTTGCCTTCGTAAACCATGCTGGCCGAGGCCATCGGGGTGCCGCGCTTCCACAGCTTGGCCACGCGCGGGTAGCCGGAGGTGGTCATCGTGCCGTCACCGAAATCGGTATAGACGAACACGGTGTCGCGATCGATCCAGTTCAGGCCGCCCTTGGATTCGGGGCGGAAGAAACCGTCCTTGATCCAGGTCTTGTCGGCGAGGTTGAACTCACGGGTGACATCGGCATCGGCGCCGCCGCGCGACAGCGCGATCAGGCAGCGCGAGTAATCCGGGCGCAGGCAGTCGGCACCGTGCCAGACCCAGTTTTCGCCTTCGGCCTTGTTCAGCGCGTCCAGATCGAGCACGGTTTCCCAGGTAGGCGACGCCTTGCGGTATTCGGCCAGCGTGGTGCGGCGCCACAGGCCGCGCTCGTGCTGCTTGTCCTTCCAGAAGTTGTAGTAGTAGTCGCCGATCTTCTGCACGCCGGGGATCTTGGCGTCCGAATCGAGCACCTCGCGGATGCTGGCTTCCATCTGCTTGAACGCCGGGGTCTGGGCCAGGCGGCCTTCGGATTTGGCGTTCTGCTGCTTGACCCAGTCCAGCGACTTGTCGCCGGTGACGTCTTCCAGCCACGCGTAAGGGTCGGCGGGGGTCTCAGCGGCCATGGCGGTACCCACCGTACCGGCCGTGATCAGGCCTGCCATCAGGCAGGCCGAAGCGATGTTGGACATTGAAGCTCCAGGCAGTCATAAGCCCCGGACGCTATCACACGGTCTGGCCGGCGCTCCCGTGTCGAAGGTCAGGGCGCGCGGTACGCGGCGCCACGCGGGTGCGGCGGCGGGCCTGTGGGCCGCGACGGCGCGTGCTGCGGCGGCGTAGCAGAAGCTGCGGCAGCCGGAACCGGTACAGGCTCCACCAGGCCAGCAACGGCATGCCGACCAGCCACAGCGGCAACCAGCCCAGCCAGACACTGCTGCCGCGGGCGGCCGGCCACACCAGGACCAGGGCCAGTCCCGCCAGGGCGAGTTGCCGGACCCAGCGCAGCACCTGCGGATCGGGCGCGCTGGCGGTGCGCGAGGGACCGTGTGAACGTGGTTGACGACGCGAAGACGACAAGGGCATGACACGACTCCGTGCGAAAGTGATGCGTCACCTTGCCGTGCCACCATCTCACTGGCTGCGACCTGTCGCCGCCGCATGGAGGGCCAGTGTGAACGCCACCATTGACGTTCTCCGTCGTCCCACCCACCATGCCCCTGCCAGCCACTGGAGCCTCCTGCCGCATGTCTCTGAACCGCCCGCTTCGCGCTGTCCTGTTGCTGTCGACGCTGTCGCTGCTGTCCGCCTGCGCCTTCCGCCACGAGGCCAAGCCGACCCCGGCACCGGTGGCCAGCGAATCGACAGGCGCTCCGATCGACCTGCAGCGGTTCATGGGCACCTGGTATGTGATCGGCCGTGTTCCCAATCCGGTCGAACGCGGCCACGTGGCCAGCGTCAACGAATTCAGCCTGCGTGGCGACCAGAAGGTGAGCATCACCTACCGCTACCGCAACGGCTTCTCCGAACCGCAGCAGCAGCTGACCGTGCGTGCCTCGGTGGACGAGGACAGCGGCAACCACAACTGGCGTACCTGGTTCTACAAGGTCGTGCCGACCCATACCCGCGTGCTGGAAGTGGCTCCGGACTACTCATGGGCGATGCTCGGCTACCCGGGCCGCGAGATGGCCTGGATCTTCGCGCGCAAGCCGGACATGGACAAGGACCTGTACAAGGAACTGGCCACCCGCCTGCGCGACGAGTACGGGGTCAATACCGACAAGCTCAAGCGCGTGCCGCAGCACCCCGAGCAGGTGGACCGGCTGGGCTATGAGGTCCCGAACGTCCGCTGATGCCGGTGGTCACGCCGCCTGGCGTGGCTGCACCCTGCTCTCGATTTCCCGGCGGGTGGGGAGCGTCTTGAGGTCGTATTCGGCCTGCAGGGCCAACCACGAGGCGGCATCGCCACCAAAGTGACGTGCCAGCCGTACTGCGGTGTCGGCCGTGACGCCGCGGGTTTCGTGCACGATCGCGTGCAGACGCGTAGGCGGCACATCCAGTGCCCGCGCCAGCCCGGTGATGCTCAGCTGCAAGGGCCGCAGGAACTCCTCGCGGAGGATCTCGCCGGGGTGGACGGCCCTGAGTTTGTTGATGGGTCGGCTCATGCGTGGCACCTCAGTGGTAATCGACGATCTCGACGTCATGCGGACCGTTGTCGGTCCAGACAAAACACAACCGCCACTGCGCATTGATGCGGATACTGTGCTGTCCGCGTCGATCGCCGCAAAGCGCTTCGAGCCGATTTCCGGGCGGGCTGCGCAGGAATTGCAGCGTCTGTGCCGCGTCCAGGATCTGCAGCTTGCGCTCCGCCAGTGACTGGAACCCGCGAAACTGGCGAGGACATCGCCCATCAAACAGAGCGAGCGTATGACGGCAGCGGAAGGATTGGATCATTCCGCCCAGCGTATTACGCCAAACGGAATATAACACAGATGGCGGTCACGCAAACCGGCATGACCTGAAGTGCCTGCCAATCACTTCCGGCTGTAGCGCGTCACCAGCCAATCGCCCAGCATCTGCAGGGCCTGCACCAGCACCAGCAGCAGCACCACGGTGACCAGCGCCACGTCGGTGTGCGAGCGCTGGTAGCCATCGCGGAACGCCAGGTCGCCCAGACCGCCCGAGCCGATCGCACCGCCCATCGCGGTGAAGCCGATCAGCGCGATCACGGTAACAGTGGCGCCGGCGATCAGGCCGGGGCGCGCTTCGGGCAGCAATACGCGGGTGACCAGCTGCCAGGTGGTGGCGCCCATCGCCTGGGTGGCTTCGATGACGCCACGGTCGACTTCGCGCAGGGCGGTTTCCACCAGCCGTGCATAGAACGGCGCTGCACCGATCACCAGCGGCACGATCGCCCCGCGCACACCCAGCGAGGTACCCATCATCCACAGCGTGAGCGGAATCAGCACGATCATCAGGATGATGAAGGGCACCGAGCGCAGCAGGTTGACCAACAGCGCCAGCGCGCCGTACAGCACCGGTTTGCGATGCAGCTGCGGCGAGCCGGTAAGGAACAGCAGCACGCCCAGCGGCAGGCCGATGACCAGGGTCAGCGGCAGCGAGCCGCCGAGCATCAGCAGGGTATCCAGCGTGGCCTGGCCGATATCGGCCCACTTGCCCGCATCGAGATGGCGGAAGAAGCCGCCTGCAGCAGCCAGGATCATCGACGCAGCTCCTCGAGGTGGACACCGGCGGCGACGAAACCGGCCTGCGCGGCCTGCACGTCGCCCCCGACCAGCGACACGGTCAGCTGGCCATACGGGGTGTCTTTGATCCGGTCGATGCGGCCGGACAGGATGTTGTAGTCCACGCCGGTGTCGCGCGCGATGCGGCCCAGCAGCGGTTCGTAAGTGTCCGCACCCAGGAAGGTCAGGCGCACGATGCGCCCGGCCACGGCCTGGAAGTCCTTGTGCAGCTCGCCTTCGTCGACCTGTTCGGACTCGTTGACGAAGCGCCGCGTGGTCGGATGTTGCGGGTGCAGGAAAACGTCGGTGACCGGGCCGGTTTCGACCAGGTGGCCGGCATCGAGCACGGCCACGCGGTCGCAGACGCGGCGGATCACGTCCATCTCGTGGGTGATCAGCACGATGGTCAGGCCGAGTTCGCGGTTGATCCTGCCCAGCAGCTTGAGCACCGAGGCGGTGGTCTGCGGGTCCAGCGCGCTGGTGGCCTCATCGCACAGCAGGATCTGCGGACGGGTGGCCAGCGCGCGGGCGATGCCGACGCGCTGCTTCTGGCCGCCCGACAGCTGCGCGGGGTACTTGCCCGCGTGCGCCTCCAGGCCGACGGTGTGCAGCAATTCGTCCACGCGCGCGTCGATTTCCGCGCGCGGGGTACCGGCCAGTTCCAGCGGGAAGGCGACATTGGAGGCCACCGTGCGCGAGGACAGCAGGTTGAAGTGCTGGAAGATCATGCCGATCTTCCGCCTCAGCACGCGCAGGCCGGCCGCGTCGAGCGCGGTGACATCCTCGCCGTTGATCAGCAGGCGCCCACCGGTGGGTTCCTCGAGCCGGTTGATCAGGCGGATCAGGGTCGATTTGCCCGCACCGGAATGGCCGATGATGCCGAACACTTCGCCGGCCTCGATGGTCAGGTCCAGCGGCTGCAGCGCGGCGATCGCGCGGCCGCCGACGGCATAGGATTTGTGCAGGCGCTGGAACTCGATCACTTCGCGGTCAACCGGGCATCGACGGGAGGGGGCGTGCAGCCTACCAGCGCGGGACGGCCCTGGCCCGTGCGGCAGCGCGCAATGATATTCCGTTTGGTTCTAAGGCAGCGTGATCGGGGCCGGGCGGGCCCCGCGCGGGCTCAGGGATGGTCCAGCGGTGTGGGCGGCTGGACCTGGCGGATGCGCTCGCGGTGCAGCAGGTACAGGCCGGAGGCGACGATGATCGCCGCGCCCAGCCAGGTCGCCCCATCCGGCAGCGCGCCCCAGAACAGCAGGTCCCAGCCGATCACCCAGACCAGCCCGGTGTATTCCAGCGGAGCGATCATCGATGCCTCGCCGAGCTGGAAGGCGCGGGTCAGGGCGACCTGGCCCCCTGCCCCGGCCAGACCCATGCCGGCGATCAGCGCGGCGTGGCCGAGCTGCAACGGCTGCCAGTCCGGCAGGGCCAGCAGGCCGGCGCCGATGGCCATGATCACCAGGAACCACACCACCATCGACTGCGGGGTGTCGGTGCGGGTGAGCATGCTGACGGTGATCGCGGCGACCGCGTAGGCGGTGGCGGCCAGCAACACCATCAGCCCGGGGATGGAGATGAAGCCGCCCATGCCCGGACGCAGCACCACCAGCACCCCGACCAGGCCGATGCCGATGGCGATCCAGCGGCGCGGGCCCACGTGCTCGCCCAGCAGCGGCACCGAGAGCGCGGCGATCAGCAGCGGGGCGACGAAGTAGATGGTGTAGGCGGTGGACAGCGGCAGGCTGCGCAGGGCGTAGACGAAGCAGCCGATCATCGCCATGCCGAGCACGCCGCGCAGCAGGTGCAGGGCCCAGCGCCGGGGCACCAGCGAGCGCGGGCCGGCGGTGGCCAGCACCCAGACCAGCACGAATGGCAGCGAGGCGGCGCCGCGCAGGAAAGTGACCTGCAAGGTGGGGTAGCTGGCCGAGAGCTGCTTCATGCCCGCATCCATCAGCGAGAAGCAGGCGACGGCGATGAGCATCCAGGCGACGGCGCGGGTGGGGGATTTCTGCGTGTTCATGGCCCATTATCGCCGCCTTGGCCGGGCCGTCCATGGTGGCTTGATAGAATGTGGGCATTCATCCGCTGGAGTTTGCCCATGCCCTCTTTTGACGTTGTTTCCGAAGTCGACACCCACGAGTTGACCAACGCGGTCGACCAGGCCAACCGCGAGCTGTCCACGCGCTTCGATTTCAAGGGGGTGGAGGCGGAGTTCGTGCTGGAAGACAGCGTGATCACCCAGTCCGCGCCGAGCGATTTCCAGCTGCAGCAGATGACCGACATCCTGCGCCAGCGGCTGACCGCGCGGAAGATCGACGCGGCGTGCCTGGAGTTTGGTGACATCGAATCCAATCTTGCCGGTGCGCGGCAGAAGATCACGGTCAAGCAGGGCATCGAGCAGAAGGTGGCCAAGAAGATCGCGGCGAAGATCAAGGAAGCCAAGCTGAAGGTGGACAGCCAGATCAACGGCGACAAGCTGCGGGTGACGGGCAAGAAGCGCGACGACCTGCAGGATGCGATGGCGCTGCTGAGGAAGGAGACCTTCGAGGTTCCGCTGCAGTTCGACAATTTCCGCGATTGATCGAACGCGGATCCTCCGCTGGCATTGCCGGCAGCTGGCCGGCAACCACGCACATCTATCCGCGCAGGTGCTTGTAGAGCGTTGTGCGCGAAATACCCAGCTGGCGCGCCGCTGCGGTGACGTTGCCCTGGTGCGCGGCCACGGCATCGCGCACGCTTTGCGTGGTCAGCGCGCGCAACGAACGGCTACCGACCTCGCGGACGTATGCATCGCTCCCCACCCCGGCGCGTGCCGCAAGCGGTCCACGCAGGTACTGCACCTGCACGGCGCTGTCTTCGGCAAGGCGTACACGGTACGCAGGGCCCGCCTGCAGCAGGCGGCGGCGCTGGTGCACGCTGGCGCCAGCGAACAGGGCATCGAGGGTCAGCAGGGGCAGCGGGCCGCGTCGGGGCAGGCCGAACAGGCGCCGCGCGACGCGGTTGGCGGCACGGATGTGGCCGTCTTCTTCCACCGCCAGCAGGCCCTGCAACGGAGAATGCAGCCAGCGCGCGTCGTGCTGCACGGCCAACAGGTGGCAGGGCCGGTGTTCGCGCATGAGGCGGTTTTCGGTGGACAGCGCGGCCTGGCGGAAATAGCCGTGCAGCAGTTCAGCATCGCGTTCGCCGGTGCCGGTGATGTCCAATGCGCCCAGGACCTGTCCGTCCAGTCCGTGCAGCGGCACGCTCAGGCAGAACACCGAGGCGAAGCGGTCCAGGTAGTGTTCGTTGCCGCGTACCAGTGCAGGCGCATCGTCGGCGAGGCTGCATGCTGGTGCGGTGGTGCCGATATCGATCTCGCGCAGGCGTCTGCCTATCTGGATCGGGCGCAGCACCGGCACGTCCGCCAGGCCATGCTCGCGCTGGGCCACGACCGTGCCGTCGGCATTGACGCAGAACAGGGTCCACTGGCGTCCGCCGAAGGCGGCCCAGAGGTGGTCGAGGTCCTCGCGGACGCAACGCGCCAGGCGGCGGTCGGCCGGGTCTTCCAGGCGCGGACCGGAGGTCGCCAGCGGCGCGTAATGCGGCGCCTGCCACGGTTGCACGCCGGCCAGCCGTGAGCGCTCCCAGGAACGCTGCACCGACGGCGCCAGCAACGATTCGGCCAGCGCCCCGCCGTCGGCGAAGCGCTGGCGCGCGGCAGCCAGTACCTGCTGCTGTTCCCGTTGCATCACAGCCATCGGTCACCTCCCAGGGGACTGACAGCGTACACCCGGCAACCTGACTGCCTGTGCCGTCGCGGATACCCATGTCCGCGACGGATTGTTTCACTTGCCCAGGGTCAGGATCGGCTTGAGGGTCACCCCGCGGGTGCTGTCTTCAGCCGCCTGGTTGAYCTGGTCCAGCGGATAGAACCTGACCAGCTTGTCGAACGGGAAGCGGCCCTGCTGGTACAGCTGCACCAGCTGCGGGATGAACACCTTGGGCACGCTGTCGCCCTCGACGATGCCACGGATGCTGCGCCCGCCGAGCAGCAGGTTGTTGACGTCGAACTCGGCCTTGGTGCCCAGCTTCGGCGCACCGACCACACCGATCACGCCGCGCCCGCCAAGCGCTTCGATGCCCTGTGCCAGCACCTCCGGGCGACCGGTGGATTCCAGCGCGAAGTTGGCACCGCCGCCGGTGATCTCGCGCACGGCGTCAACCACATCCACCTCGCGGCTGTTGATCACGTGGGTGGCGCCCAGTTCCTTGGCCAGCGCCAATCGCGACGGCACCACATCGATGGCGATGATGGTGGTCGCCCCGGCAACGCGGGCGGCCATCACCGCGCTCAGGCCGACGGCACCGGCACCAAAGCTGGCGAAGCTGCTGCCGGCGCTGACCTTGAGCGAGTTGATCACCGCGCCGGCACCGGTCTGGATGCCGCAGCCGAGCGGGCCAAGCAGTTCGATCGGCGCATCCTCGGGCACCTTGATGGCGTTGTTCTCGCGGCTCAGCGCATAGGTGGCGAAGGAAGACTGCGCGAAGAAATGATCGTGCAGCGGGTTGCCGTCCGGATCCTGGATGGCGGTGGAACCATCCAGCGCGCCACCGCCGAAGTTGAGCCCGAAGAAATCCTTGCAGTACGCACCGTGGCCGCCGCTGCAGGGATTGCAGTGGCCACAGGCGCCGTAGGTCAGCACGACGTGGTCGCCGACCTTGAGGTCCTTCACGCCCGGGCCAAGCGCTTCGACGATACCCGCGCCTTCATGGCCAAGCACCGCAGGCAGCGGCACCGGGTAGTACTGGTCGCGCACGATCAGGTCGGTATGGCACAGGCCGGTGGCCACCACGCGCACCAGCACTTCGTCGTCCTGCGGGCCGCGGATGCGGGCCTTTTCGATGGTGAACGGCTGTTCCTTCTCGCGCACCACGGCCACGGTGATGTCGCGCAGTTCGGTTGTTGCGGTCATGTCGGTTTCCTTCTCAGATCGGGTAGGCGGGCGCTTCGCCCTTGACGGTCAGCCACTGCCACTGGGTGAACTCGTCGATGTTCGACGGACCGCCGATGCTGGTGCCGTTGCCGGACGCGCCGACGCCACCGAACGGATTGATCACCTCATCGTTGACGGTCTGGTCGTTGATGTGCAGCAGGCCGGTACGCAGCTGCTCGCCGAGCGTGAGCGCGCGACCGACATTGCTCGACACGATCGCCATCGACAGGCCGTACTCGCTGTCGTTGGCCAGCGCGACGGCATCGTCGTCGGTATCGAACGGCACCACCACCGCGACCGGCGCGAAGATCTCTTCGCGGAAGGCCGGGTTGTCGTGGCCCACATCGCTGAGCACCGTCGGTTCGAAGAACAGGTCCTTGTAGCCACCGCCCGTGGCCAGGGTGGCACCGGCGGCCTGCGCCTGGGCGACGATGCGTGCGGCGTGGTCACGCTGCTGTGCGTTGATCAGCGGACCGATCGCCACATCGCCCGTCGCCGGATCACCGACCTTGAGCGACCTAGCCTTGGCCACCAGTTTCTCCAGGAAGCGCGCATGGATGCTGCGCTGGACCAGCACGCGGCCGGTGGCCATGCAGATCTGACCTTGGTGCAGGTACACGCCCCAGGCGGTGTTGGCGACGGCCAGGTCGAGGTCGGCGTCGTCCAGGATGATCAGCGAATTCTTCCCGCCCAGTTCCAGCGAGACTTTCTTCAGGTGCTTGCCCGCCGCCTCGCCGACCTTGCGCCCGGCACCGGTGGAACCGGTGAACTGGATCATGGCGATGTTGGGATCGCTGGTGAGCGCGGCACCGGCGGCGCCGTCCCCGGGCAGCACGTGCAGCAGGCCGGCCGGCAACCCGGCCAGCTCGAACAGGCGCGCGATGACGAAGCCGCCGCACACGGCGGTCCGCGGATCGGGCTTGAGCACCACCGCATTGCCCAGCGCGAGCGCCGGCGCGACCGCCCGCATGGCCAGGTACAGCGGGAAATTGAACGGTGCGATCACCCCGACCACGCCGAGGGGACGCCGCCGCGCCAGGTTGAGGCGGCCGGGTTCGGAGGGCAGCACTTCGCCGATGCTGCGCGAGGGCAGCGCGGACGCTTCGTGCAGCGCCTTGGTGTTCACCTTCGCTTCGGAGCCGGCCTTGAGCCGGGTGGAGCCGCTTTCGCGGACCAGCCACTGCACGATGTCATCGTTGTACTGCTCGGCCAACTGCGCAGCGCGGCGAAGTACCTGGGCGCGCGTCTCGTACGGGGCGGCGGCCCATTCGCGCTGCGCCTTGGCGGCGGTGGCAGCGGCCGCGGCGATGCCGGCCGGGTCGGTCATGGCGATCTTCCCGAGGGTGTTGCCGGTGGCCGGTTCGATCACGTCCTGGACGCCGGCGCCGGTCTGCCACGTGCCGTCGAACAGTTTGCCGGACCACAGATCCGTGGGAAGGAAGGAGGATGTTTCAGTCATTGTCTGCTCGCCTTTATCGTTCTGGTTCACCCGGACATTCAATACCCGCACGGCGGCGCTGCCTATTGGCCACTGGCCGCATTCGGCACAAGTGCTTGCCGCACAAGGACTTTGCAGCATGCCCACTGTCCAGTTAATGGACAGTAGGCATGCGGTGGGGGGCCGGTCGCCGAGCAGTACCCTGTCCGCGCCGATACGCGCCCGTGCCGTCCTGCGCCTTACAATCGCCTGCCCAGCCCGCGATACCGCCCGCCATGAACGATGACCGCTTCACCGACAGCAGCGCCCCGGACGGCACCGATTTCATCGCCGAAACCCGCACCTGGCTGGAGCAGATCGTCATCGGGCTGAACCTGTGCCCGTTCGCCAAGGCGGTGTACGTCAAGGACCAGGTGCGTTTCGTGCTCAGCGATGCCACCACCCCGGAGGCACTGGTGGAGGAACTGGCCGAGGAACTCGTACTGCTGCGCGACACCCCGGCCGAGCAGATCGACACCACGCTGATCGTGCATCCGCACGTGCTGGGCGACTTCCTGGAGTACAACGATTTCCTCGACAACGCCGATGCCGCGATCGAGGCGCTGGACCTGCAGGGCATCCTGCAGGTGGCCAGTTTCCACCCGCAGTACCAGTTCGCCGGGGCGGCCACCGATGACGTCAGCAACTACACCAACCGTTCGCCCTACCCGACCCTGCACCTGCTACGCGAAGACAGCGTCGAGCGCGCCGTGGCCGCGTTCCCGGACCCGGACGTGATCGTGGAGCGCAACATCGAAACGCTGGACAAGCTGGGCGTGGAAGGCTGGACGCGCCTGCTCGGGCGCAAGGACAACTCACGGTGCCACTGACCCCGGCCATTGCCGAGTGGGCACCGCAGCCGCTGCGCGATCGCGTGGTGATCGTCACCGGCGGTGCGCAGGGCGTGGGCCGCGGCATCGCGCAGGCGGTACTGGGTGCCGGCGGCAGCGTAATGATCGCCGACCTCGATGCCGATGCCGGCAAGGCCTGCCTGAAGGAGTGGGCATTGCCCGAACGCGCGGCCTTCCAGCGCGCGGACGTGGCCAACGAACGCAGCGTGCAGGCGCTGGTGAAGGCGACGCTCAAACGCTTCGGCCGCATCGATGGGCTGGTCAACAACGCCGGCATCGCCAGCGCGCATGGCACGCCGCTGGCGGCAATGACGCTGGCCGAATGGCAGCGCCGGCTGTCCAGCCTGCACGGCGCGTTCCTGTGCAGCAAGCACGCGCTGCCGGCCCTGCGCGAACACGACGGGGCGATCATCAACATCGCCTCGACCCGTGCATGGCAGTCCGAGGCGGACAGCGAGGCCTATGCCGCCGCCAAGGGCGGGCTGGTGGCGTTCACCCATGCGCTGGCGCTGAGCGAAGGCCCGGCCGTGCGGGTCAACAGCATCAGCCCGGGCTGGATCACCACCGATGCCTGGCAGGGGCCGGCGCGCCGCCGCACGCCGACGCTGTCGCGCCGCGACCATGCACAGCACCCGGTCGGGCGGGTGGGCCAGCCGGAAGATATCGGCGCGCTGGCGGTGTTCCTGCTGTCGGACCTGTCCGRCTTCATCACCGGGCAGGACCACGTGGTGGATGGCGGCATGACCCGGAAAATGATCTACGCCGAATGAAACCGGCCCGCACGGCCCGCATGGCCGGTAGAGCCGAGCCATGCTCGGCTGCTCTTCGTCCCGGTGCCTGCCTGTCGTCACGGTGGCTGCCCTTCGTCACGGCGCCTGCTCTTCGCCACGGTGCCTGCCCGTCGTCACGGTCGCTGCCCTTCGTTCCGGGTCTGCAGCGCGTCAGCCGAGCATGGCTCGGCTCTACGCCCCCTTCCTCCGGAATGCGCTGCCGCCGCCGGGCGGTTTACCCCGCCATGCCGTTGTGCCGCAGCAGCGCATCCACGCGGGGCGCGCGCCCACGGAAGGCGGCGAAGTTTTCCGCCGCACTGCGGCTGCCGCCGCGTGACAGCACTTCGTCGCGGAAGCGCCTGCCGGTGTCGGCGGTGTTGCCCGGCGCTTCCTCGAACGCGGCATACGCATCAGCGCTGAGCACCTCGGCCCACTTGTAGCTGTAGTACCCGGCCGCATAGCCGCCGGCGAAGATATGGCTGAACTGATGCGGGAAGCGGTTCCATGCCGGCGGGCGGTTGACCGCCACTTCGTCGCGCACGCGCTCGAGCAGCTGCAGCACGGTGTCCTGCAGCGGATCGAAGCTGCTGTGCAGTTGCATGTCGAACAGCGCGAATTCGAGCTGGCGCACGGTGAACATGCCGCTCTGGAAGTTGCGCGCAGCCAGCATGCGATCGAACAGCGCGCGCGGCAGCGGCTGGCCGCTGTCCACGTGCGCGGTCATGCCCTGCACCCGCTCCCACTCCCAGCAGAAGTTCTCCATGAACTGGCTGGGCAGCTCCACCGCATCCCATTCCACACCGTTGATGCCGGCCACGCCAAGCTCGCCGATGCGGGTCAGCAGTTGATGCAGCCCATGGCCCATTTCATGGAACAGGGTGGTGACTTCGTCGTGGCTGAAGGTGGCCGGCTTGCCCTCGGCGCCCTTGCCGAAGTTGCACACCAGGTACACCAGCGGGGTCTGCACGCCGGCCGCGGTATCGCGACGGTTGCGGCAATCGTCCATCCACGCGCCCCCGCGCTTGCCTTCGCGTGCGTACAGGTCCAGGTAGAACTGCCCCACCAACGCGCCCTGCGCATCGACCAGGCGGAAGAAACGCACGTCCGGATGCCAGACCGGCGCCGTGTCCGGCTGCACCTGCAGCCCGTACAAGCCTTCGATCACGGCGAACAGTCCAGCGAGCACCTTGGGCTCAGTGAAGTACTGCTTCACTTCCTGCTCGGAATAGCTGTAGCGGGCCTGCTTGAGCTGCTCGCTGGCAAACGCCAGGTCCCAGGCCTCCAGCGTCTGCAGGCCCAGTTCGTCGCGCGCGAACGCGTCCAGTTCAGCGCGGTCGCGCTGCGCATGCGGCTTGGCGCGCGCGGCCAGGTCGCGCAGGAAGCCGAGCACCTGCGCGGCGTCTTCGGCCATCTTGGTGGCGATGGAGTACTCGGCGTAGTTGGCAAAGCCCAGCAGCGCGGCCAGTTCGGCACGCAGGGCCAGCACACGGTCGATGTTGGCGCTGTTGTCCCACGCGGCATCGCCGAACTCGGAGGCGCGTAGCGCGTTGGCACGGTACAGCGCCTCGCGCAGCGGGCGGTGCGTGGCATAGGTCAGCACCGGCAGGTAACACGGCATCTGCAGGGTCAACTTCCAGCCGGACAGACCGTCCTTCTCCGCTGCCGCACGTGCCGCGGCGATCACATCGTCGGGGAGCCCGGCCAGCTCGGCCGGATCTTCCACGTGCAGCGACCAGGCATCGGTCGCGTCAAGCACGTTCTGCGAGAACGTCGCCGACAGCGCCGACAGTTCTTCCTTGATCGCACTGAAGCGCGCCTTGCCGGCGTCATCCAGCTCGGCGCCGCCCAGGCGGAAGTCGCGCAGGGCGTTGTCCAGCACCTTGCGTCGGGCGTCATCGTACTGCGCCGCTTCCGGTGCGGCAGCCAGTGCGCGGTACTGCTGGAACAACGCCAGGTTCTGGCCCAGCGCGCTGCCGAAGCGGGTCACCTTGGGCAGGTTGGCGTTGTAGGCCTCGCGCAGCACCGGGGTGTTCACCACGCCCTGCAGGTGGCCAACCTGGCCCCAGGCGCGCCACAGGCGCTCGGTGGCATCGTCCAGCGGCACCACGAAGCTGGCCCAGGTCACCGGGCTGACGGTTTCGGCCGCTGTCACCGCGGCGTCGGCCTCGGCCAACAGCGCGTCGATCGCCGGGGCGATGTGCTCAGGCTGGATCGCGTCGAAGCGCGGCAGGCCGGAAAAATCGAGCAGGGGGTTGGTGGGGGTCACAGGCATCTCCAGACAACGGGGCCGCGGCAGCGGCATTCCCCCACGATATGGCATTGCCCCCGGTCCGGCACAAGCCCTGCAGGCGATGCACCGCCCCGGATCGGCCAGCCGATGTTCACGCGCGACTGACGGGCGCCGACCGAGGCTGGAGCCTCCTACGCTGGCATTGCGGCGCGATCATGGATGAGTTCACCTACGCACAGTCGCATTTCGCGCTGATCGGCACGGCCAGCACCGCCGAACTGGACTGGATCGCCGCGCTCGGGAAGGCCGACGAACAGCCGCGCCATCGCGCCGCCCTGGCGCAGGTGGTCGGCCCGCAGGCCGGGCGGCTGCAGGACGACCAGCTCTGGTATCCGTATGAAGTGATCGAGCGCGGCGCGATCCGCTGCGAACCCGGCCACGAGCGCGAATTCGTCCTGTGCACGCTGCTGGTGATCCTGGCCGTGCAGGCCGGTCAACGCATCGGCGTGGACCTGTCCCTGCAGTTCGATGATCTGTCAGCAACGTATGAAACCCTGCCACCGGTCTTGCGCGACACCGTGCTGGATGCCTACCAGCGCGTGCAGGCGTAGAGCCGACCGGTGG
>NZ_JBFULB010000035.1:0-20243 GCF_056400545.1 Stenotrophomonas sp. P5_A8
GAACGCTGCGGGCGGCGGCCGTTGGCCTCCGGGCGGAAGGTCCAGATCGAGCCGTCGGCGTGGCGGTAGGCCTTGATGCCTTCGAAGATTTCCTGGCCGTAATGCAGCACCGCGGCGGCCGGGTCCAGCTGCAGCGGGCCATACGGGCGCACCACGGCATCGTGCCAGCCGGTGTCCTTGTCCCACCGCACTTCCACCATGTGGTCGGTGAAGTGCAGACCAAAACCGGGGGCGGCCAGGATGCGCTCACGCTCCTCGCTGCTGCGCGGGGTGGCGGAACGGGTGGTGTTGAAGCTCACGGAAGACTGGGACACCGGATATTTCCTGTTCTGGTTACGGGGAACGCCTTCCACCGCAGGCGCGGCGGCAGGCGGTTACAGCATGCCGGTTTCGAGCCGGGCGGCCTCGGACATCATGTGACGGCCCCACGGCGGGTCGAACACCAGCTCGACGTCGGCCTCGGCCACCGTCGGAATCATTTCCAGCTTGCTGCGCACATCGTCCACCAGGATCTCGCCCATGCCGCAGCCGGGCGCGGTGAGGGTCATCTTGATATCGACCTCGCGCTGGCCATCGTCCAGGTGCTTGAGGTCCACTTCATAGACCAGGCCCAGGTCGACGATGTTGAACGGAATCTCCGGGTCGAAGCAGGTGCGCAGCTGCTGCCACACCAGTTTTTCGACCTCCTCGTCGGAGGCATCGGCGGGCAGTTCCAGCGCAGGGGGCGCTTCCTTGCCGATGGCATCGCCATCCTTGCCGGCAATGCGGAACAGATTGCCTTCGACAAATACGGTATAGCTCCCACCCAGGGCCTGGGTGATGTAGCCATAGCTGCCGGCGGGCAGCGTGACCGTTTCGCCCTGCGGGACCATGACGGCCTCGCAGTCGCGTTCGAAGTGGACAGGTTCACTGCTACGGGAATACATGTGGATCGATATGGGGGTCGCGGCCAATTCCCGCAAGGCGACCATTTTAGCCCAGTGGCCGCCCACGCGCCGGTCACCCCGCAAGCCGGTATCCTGTGGGCACTTACAGGAAGATTGCATGTCGCCCACGTCCGTGCCTGTCCGGAGCCGCCACTGGCTCTGGCCCCCGATGTTGCTGCTTGGTGTCGTCACGGCCACGTTGGCCTGGTTGTTCATCGCCCTGCTCAGCGGCCGCCAGGCCGGCTGGATGGCCGTGCTGGCGGCCTTGGATATCGCCTTCATGCTGCGCCTGGGCACCTTTCGCCCCGGCCCGGCGCGGGTGGTGGTGACCCTGCTGGCGACCCTGCTGGTTGCGCTGGCGGCCAACTGGGGCATCGCCTCGGCCTACCTGGGCGGCTCGATGGGCCTCAATCCGTGGGATTCAGCGTTGCGGATGGGCCCGTTCATGGCCTGGACCCTGCTCGGCTTGGCCAATGGCGCAGCCGAATGGCTGTGGCTGGGCGTGGCCCTGGTGGTTGGGTGGTGGGTGGCGAAGTAGCCGCCCTGCATGCGCGCTGTCGCCRCATGCCTTTGCATGCATCGGTCGTGCCGGCCGCTGGCCGGCTCTTCCTGACGTCTGGACGTAAACGCGTTGGTATTCACGCATCGTGGGGATGCCGGCCAGCGGCCGGCACTACGCGATGTTGCTTCAATGCCCGCCGTCGAGCGCCTTCAATTCGCTGACCAGCGCGCTGGCTGCGCCGGCACCATCGCCGTACAGCATGCGGGCGTTGTCGGCGTAGAACAGCGCATTTTCGATACCGGCAAAACCGGTGCCCTTGCCGCGCTTGATCACCACCACATTGCGCGCGTTGACCACGTCCAGGATCGGCATCCCGTAGATCGGGCTGGCCGGATCGGTGCGTGCGACCGGGTTGACCACATCGTTGGCGCCGATCACCAGCACCACGTCGGTGTTGGGGAACTCGGGGTTGATGTCGTCCATGTCGGCGATCAGATCGTAAGGCACGCCGGCTTCGGCCAGCAGCACGTTCATGTGCCCGGGCATGCGCCCGGCCACCGGGTGGATGGCGAACTTCACCTTGATACCGCGATCGATCAGGCGCTGCGCCAGTTCCCATACCTTGTGCTGGGCCTGGGCCACGGCCATGCCGTAGCCGGGCACGATCACCACGCGCTCGGCGAAGGCCAGCATCGCGGCCACGTCGCTGGCCTCGATCGGCTTCTGCGCCCCGCTGATTTCCTGCGCCACGCCACCGCCGCCGAAGTTGGAGAACAGGACCCCGCTGATCGGCCGGTTCATCGCCTTGGCCATCAACCGGGTGAGCAGGATGCCGGCCGCGCCGACCATCATGCCGGCGATGATCAGGGCCTCGTTGCCCAGCACGTAGCCTTCAAAGGCCACCGCCAGGCCGGTGAAGGCGTTGTACAGCGAGATCACCACCGGCATGTCGGCACCGCCGATCGGCAGCGTCATCAACACGCCCAGTGCGAGGGCGACCACGAAGAAGCTGACGATCGCCACCGGGCTCAGGGTGACAGCCGCCCAGATGCCCAGCACCACCATCGCCAGGGCAACCAGCAGATTGAATGCCTGCTGCCCGGGGAAGGTCACCCGCCGGTCGAGTCGGCCGTCGAGCTTGGCCCAGGCAATGATCGAGCCGGACAGCGACACCGCGCCGATCGCCGAACCGATCACCGCCAGCGCCAGCACGGTTGCCGACGGCTGGCGCGCGGCCAGGTCGGCCAGCGCCTGCTCGCTCCAATGGGTGGTATCGCGGTTGGCCAGGAACGAGAAGCGCAGCAGTTCCACCGCGCCGATCGCCGCGGCCGAACCACCGCCCATGCCGTTGTACAGCGCTACCATCTGCGGCATGTCGGTGATCGCCACGCGCTTGGCCGACCACCAGGCTACGCCCGTGCCGATGGCCACCGCCGCCAGGATCAGCGGGATGTTGTGCAGTTCTGGCAGGAAGAAGGTGGCCACCGTAGCGATCAGCATGCCCAACCCGGCCCAGCGGATCCCGCTGCGCGCGGTCATCGGCGAGGCCATGCGCTGCAGGCCGAGCAGGAACAGGGTGGCGGCCACCAGGTAACTCGCCTGCACCAGCCACTGCAGCAGTTGCGCGGTGGTCACGTTCAAGGCGCCTTCTCCCCGGCGTCGCGCTTGGCGCTGGGCTTGAACATGTCCAGCATGCGTTCGGTCACCACGTAGCCACCGGCCGCATTGCCTGCGCCCAGGACCACCGCGATGAAACCGATGATCTTCTCCAGCGGCGTCTGCGCATGGCCCAGCACGACCATCGCGCCGATCAGCACGATGCCGTGGATGAAGTTGGACCCGGACATCAAAGGGGTATGCAGGATCACCGGCACCCGCGAAATGATCACGTGGCCGGCAATCGCGGCCAGCATGAAGATGTACAACGCCACGAACCCGTCGCTCATTGCAGTCTGTCTCCCAGGCGGTCTTCCCGTCCCCCCATCATAACCATGCGCTGAACCGATCTGCAGGCCGGTCAACCGATCGGGCGCTGGGGCGTTCTCACGGTATCCCCCTGCGCGAGCGCTACCCTGTGCTGGTGAGCCCTACCTTGCAGACACTGCCCGACCAGGCCGACGCCGCGCTGCCGGTGTCGCTGGATGCGTTCCTGGCCGGGATCGGCCCGCGCGCGTTCCGTTTCGCCGAGGCTGGCCTGCGCCAGCGCGACGATGCGTTGGATGCGGTGCAGGACGCGATGCTGCGCATGTTGTCCTACCAGGACAAGCCGGCCGCCGAGTGGGCGCCGCTGTTCTGGAGCATCCTGCGCCGACGCGTGGTGGACCTGCAGCGCCGACGCGGCTTCCGCCTGCGCTTCTGGCGCAGCAGMGACGAGGAAGGCGGCGACCATGACATCGACTGGGCCGATTCGGCGCCCGGCCCGGCGCAGGCCCACGAACAGCGTCAACAGTACGCGCAGCTGGTGGCGGCACTGCGCGAACTGCCTGCGCGCCAGCGCGAGGCCTTTACCCTTCGCGTACTGCAACAGCTGGACGGCGCCTCCACCGCCAAGGCCATGGGCTGCAGCGAAGGCGCGGTCAAAACCCATCTTTCGCGCGCCCGGCAGGCGCTGCAGCAGCACCTGGAGATCGAACTGTGAGCCGCCCCGTCACCCCACCCGTCCTCGATGACACCGCCCTGCGCGCGTTGCATGCGCAGGCCCTGCAGCAGCTGTCGCCGGCCACGCTGGCGCGGCTGCGCCGCGACCGCCAGGCCGCTGCGCCACGGCGTGGGCGCGTGYATGGCTGGTGGATGGCTACTGCCTGCTCGGCCGTGGCTGCGCTGGCGCTGGGTTACAGTTTCACCGTCAACCCGCCAACCACACCGGCCGCACCGCCGGTGACGAGCACGGTGGATGACAGCAGCGATGTGCTCGACGAGAATCCCGACCTGTACGTGTGGCTGGGCACGACCGACCTGGCAATGGAGTGAACATGACACCGCGACTGATCCTGGCGTTGCTGCTGCTGTGCGCGAGCGCGGCGGCCGGGGCGCAGAGCCCGACCCTGCCCGACTGGGAGCGGCTGACCCCGCAGCAACGCGAGGCGCTGATCGCGCCGGTCCGCGACCGCTGGAACGATGCATCGCCGCCACAGCGCGAGCGCATGCTGCAGCACGGCCAGCGCTGGCAAAGCATGACCCCCGAGCAGCGCGAGCTGGCCCGGCGCGGTCGGCACCGCTTCGAGAACATGAACCCGGAACAGCGCGAGCAGGCCCGTGCGCTGTTCGCGCAGATGCGCGAGCTGAGCCCGGCCCAGCGCGACGACCTGCGCGAACGCTGGTCGAAGATGACCCCCGAGCAGCGCCAGGAGTGGCTCAAGGCCAATCCGGTCAAAGACGCGCCGCCGCCGAAGCGCTGAGGGCGCGTCTCGGGTGGAGCCACGCTGTGCGTGGCTGCTTTTTGGTCTGGCATCGCGGGCAGCCACCCATGGGGTGGCTCTACCGGGTTGCGGGATGACTGGGTAAAGCCACGCCATGCGTGGCTGCTTTTCGGTCTGGTATCGCGGGCAGCCACCCATGGGGTGGCTCTACCGGGTTGCGGGATGGCTGGGTAGAGCCACGCCATGCGTGGCTGCTGTTCGCCTCAGCCGCCGGCTATCCAGCGGGTCTTGGCCAACAGCTCGTCGTCCCAGTCGAAACCAATCGCCCCGTCCTTGAGGAACAGCGCCACGAAGTTGTAGACGTTGCGCGCATACATCTCGCTGGCGTGCACCGCACCGAGGCTGGCCAGGTCGAGCGGCCCATCGACGGTCACCCCGTCGACATCCACCACCTCACCGGGCCGGGTTGCCTCGCAGTTGCCGCCGGTCTCGGCCGCCAGGTCGACGATCACGCTGCCTGGCTTCATGCCCTGCACCATCGCGGTGGTGACGATCTTCGGCGCCGGGCGCCCGGGCACCGCTGCGGTGCAGATCACCACATCGACCAGCCGCAGGTGCTCGCCGAGACGACGCTGCTGCTCGGCGCGCTCCTCCTCGGTCAGCGGCCGCGCGTAACCGCCCTCACCGACCGCGCTCACGCCCAGGTCGAGGAACTTGCCACCCAGCGATTCGATCTGCTCACGGGTCTCCGGCCGCACATCGAAGCCCTCCACCTGGGCGCCCAACCGGCGCGCGGTGGCGATCGCCTGCAGCCCGGCCACGCCGGCACCGACGACCAGCACCCGCGACGGACGAATGGTGCCGGCCGCAGTGGTCAGCATCGGGAAGAAGCGCGGTGCGCGCTGCGCGGCGATCAGCGTGGCCTTGTAGCCGGCCATGCCGGCCTGAGAACTGAGCACGTCCATTGATTGGGCGCGGGTGGTGCGCGGCAGGCGTTCCAGCGGGAAGGCCTGCAGCCCCCGCGACTGGATCAACCCGGCGCGTTCGGCATCGGCCTGCGGGTGCAGCATGCCGACCAGGCTGGCGCCGGATTTGAGCTGGCCCAGCCGCACGTTGTCCGGCGGCTGCACGCACAACACGATGTCGGCCACGGCCAGGCGCGCGTCGTCGGCCAACTGCGCGCCGACGTCCAGATAGGCCTGGTCAGGAAAACCCGCCGCCTGTCCGG
Organism: Stenotrophomonas sp. P5_A8; assembly: GCF_056400545.1. Taxonomy (NCBI): domain Bacteria; kingdom Pseudomonadati; phylum Pseudomonadota; class Gammaproteobacteria; order Lysobacterales; family Lysobacteraceae; genus Stenotrophomonas; species Stenotrophomonas sp. P5_A8. The sequence goes on from NZ_JBFULB010000035.1 coordinate 6,016, forward strand.
CCGCGGGCTCGAACCACACCGTCGCGCCCAGGGCGGCCAGCTTGCGCGCCGTCTCCGGCGTCATCGCCACGCGTCGCTCGCCCGGCGCGCGTTCCCGTACCACCAGCACATCGACAGCCATGCATGTCCCCGACGATCAGCAGAGTGTGGGGGGATCGTAACCTGATCGCGGCATGGACGCCTGCCGCCTCAGGTCGTTGGCGCACTGCCGCCGGGCAGGGCCCGGTGCTACCGGCTCAATGCACGGTGGCGTTCTTGTTGTCCAGCCGGTCGATCACGCCCTGCATGGCGCTGTCGAAGGCACCATCGTCGATATGCGCGCGCAGGCGGCCCAGCCGCACCATCACCGCAAGTTCTTCCGGCGAGGCCACGCAGAAGCGCACGCCACGACGATTGACGAACAGCAGGCGCGAGGAAATCGGACTCACCCAGGACAGCTTGCCGGCCTGCACCTTGCCGTCCTTGTCCACGAAGTCCAGCCACGTGCCGATCTCCAGGCCGCGGAAACGGTCCGCATCGGCGTTGTCGAAATCGCTGACGTCCACCTTGCTGCCCAGCTCGACGGCAGCGGTTTCCTGCACCGGGGGGGTGGGCAACGCCACCTGCGGCAATTCGGGCAGCGCGCGCTCCAGTTCCGGGCGCGATTCGGCGATGCCCTGCAGGGTGTCGTGCAGCGCATCGATCGCGCCGGTGGCCGCATCGGCATGCACGCCGACACTGGCAAACACCTTGCGCAGCGACGCGTGCCAGGCCTGCAGCCAAGGCTTGCCGACAATCTGCCGGCGCGCCTCGGCCACTTCTTCCAGCAAGCCGTCAGCCAGTGCCAGCGCCTCGCCGACCGATGCGCCGTCTTCGCCCTCGCGCAGCACGCTCAGGGTCAGGTGGTGCTGCCACGGCTGACGCAGGAATTCGCCGATGGCCTGTGGCAGCGTCGCATCGGCGATGCGCCGGTCCAGCTCGGCGGCCGAACGGCTGCGCGCCATCTCCAGCTTTTCCTGGCCGCGCTGGGTTTCAGCGGCGCGGCGCTCGGCGATCTCGATCCGGCGCCGGTGCTGGGCGAGGAAATCGCGGAATTCTTCTTCCAGGGTCAGGAAGATCGCCAGGTTCTCATTGAACTCGGCCACCAGGCGCTCGATGATCTCCTCGACCTTGCCCATCAGCACGCGCTCGGCCTGGCTTTCGCCGGTGTTGCCTTCGCAGGCCTCGGCCAGCGAGTTGAGCAGCTTGCGCGCCGGATGGGTCTTCTGCACGAACATGCGTCGGTCGAGCATGGCCACCTTGACGAACGGCACCACCAACCGGCCGATCAGCTCGCGCGAGCGGCCCTCCAGGTCGCGTTCGTCCAGCATTACATCGAACAGCATGCCGACCAGATCGATCGCATCCTCGTCCTGCGGATCCAGCCGCGCCTGCGACGGATCCACGCCAAGGCGGGTGGCACCGGACAGCACTTCGCTCTTCAACCGCTGGGCCAGCGATTCACCGTCTTCGCCGATCGCCGCGCGCAGGGTCGCGCTCGGGGTGGCCTGCAGCAGCGACAGCACCGACATCATTTCGCGCTGGCTGAGCGGACGCTGCTGGCCCACGGCGACGCTGGCCGCCGAGGTGGCGTCCTCGCGCACGTGGCGGGTCTGTTGCAGCAGTTCGTGCAGGGCTTCGAGCAGCATGCCCTGGTTGTTGCTCATGCCTTCGCCGGCGGGGCCCGGCGCCGGGCCGGCCTGCGCGGACTGCATGCGGCCGCGGCTTTCGGCCCAGCGATCGGCGAAGCGTTGCGCCCAGGCAGGCGCCGCCGCATCGTCGTTGCCGGCCAGCGATTCGGCATCCAGCGCATCGACCAGTTCGTCCAGTTCATGGCGCGGCGCTGGCGCGCGTGCGGCAGGACGGCGCGGGGTCGACATCTGCGGCATGACCCCGGCGGCGGCCAGCAGCTCGTCCAGCGCTTCATAACGCTTGCCGATCGTGGCGTGCAGGTCGCGTTCGCACAGCTTGATCAGCACCAGCCGCACTTCCGGGGCCAGCTCGCAGTCGGCAAACGCCTCATGGATGGCTACGCCGATATGCTCGGGGCTGATCGGGTTGCTGTCGGGATTGATGTCCAGGCCACCGGCGATCCAGCCCAGGCGGCGATCGAGCCGTCCCAGCACCGGCTTCCAGTCGCGCAGCAGCACGGTGGCGAAATTGCGCACCGCCAACCGCGACTCCAGCACGTGTTCGGGCACCAGGCTCAGCCCATCTTCGATCTGTCCGGCCAGGGTCGCCTCGGCCGAGGCCGGCTGGCCACGATCAAGCGCATCCCAGGCCTCGTCGAGGTGGCCACGGAACCCGCGCACGATGTCCTCGCGGCGGCGGCGCAGTTCGCGCATCCCGTCCAGGAACAGCAGCTGCGACGCGCCAGCGGTGCCGGCACGGTCGAACAACACGTCGTCGAAACGGGCCAGCACGGTCGCGAACGACTCGGTCAACGCGGGCAGCACTGCCTCGCGGGCCTGCTTCAACAGCGCCGGGTCGCGACCCGGCTGCCCCAATGCATTGGGCGTGGCGATCATGCGAAAAGGCTCCCCACCCTCGCAGGCACAGAATGCAGCATGGAAACGATGGATACCGGTGCCCCCCAGGCACCTGCATCCGGATGGCAGGTCGGCCGACCGGTCAGGGACGGTGAAACAGTCCGCACGTTGAACCTCATGACCGGGTGCCGGCAGGCCTTGTATCGTACGGCCAGCGCCGACGGGAAGCGAGTACAGCCATGTGAAGGAATGCCACTCATTAAGTGATGTTCATCACGCTTCGTCGCAAATCGATCAGAGAAGGCCCAAAGCCGCGTCACAAACTGCCGCGACTATACTGGGCGCACCGCCCATCTGATCGAGAAATCATGCCCGACTCCCCTGCGCTGCAAGCCCTGGACGCCCGCCGATCGGTGCCGGCCCTGCAACTGGGCGCGCCCGGGCCGGACCCGGAGATGCTGCTGCGCATGCTGGCCTCGGCGGTGCGCGTGCCCGATCACGGCAAGATGGTGCCCTACCGTTTCCTGAAGATCGCCGGCGACGCGCGTCACAGTCTGGGGGCGTTCCTGGCCGAGCGCAGCCGCGCCCGCGACCCGCAGGCCTCCGATGCCCAAGTCGAAAAGGACCGGATGCGCTTTTCGCATGCCCCGCTGATCATCACCGTGATCGCCCAGCCCCGCCCCAACCCCAAGGTGCCCGAGCAGGAGCAGCTGATGACCGTCGGTTGCGTGTGCTTTGCGCTGATGCAGGCCGCGCAGGCGCTGGGCTTCGGCGCGCAGTGGCTGACGGCATGGATGGCCTTCGACCCGGCGGTGCACGCCCACCTGGGCCTGGCCGAGGGTGAGCGCATCGCCGGCTTCATCCATATCGGCACCCCCAAGCTGCTGCCGCCGGAGCGCGAACGCCCCGATCCGGCCGCGCTGCTGCAGGACTGGGTGGGCTGAGGTGTCCGCACTTGCCCCTGCGGCCGTCGTTGCGCGGCCACCGCTGTACCTGGTCGATGCCAGCCTGTACGTGTTCCGCGCCTGGCATTCGATGCCCGACGAGTTCCAGGACCAGCAGGGCTGGCCGACCAACGCGGTGCATGGTTTCGCGCGCTTCCTGCTGGACCTGCTCGAACGCGAGCGGCCGCAGCATATCGCCATCGCCTTCGACGAGGCGCTGGACAGCTGTTTCCGGCACCGTCTGTATACCGCCTACAAGGCCAACCGCGACCCGGCCCCGGACGCCCTGCGCCGCCAGTTCGCGCACTGCAAGGCACTGTGCGCCGCGCTCGGCCTGGCCGTACTGGGCCACCACGAATACGAGGCAGACGACCTGATCGGCAGTGCCCTGCATGCGCGCCGCGACGCCGGCATGCGCGGGGTGATCATCTCCGCCGACAAGGACCTGTCACAGCTGCTGTTCGAACATGACGAACAGTGGGACTACGCACGCAACCAGCGCTGGGGCATGGCCGGGGTCAAGGCCCGCCACGGCGTGCACGCGCACCAGATGGCCGATTACCTGGCGCTGTGCGGTGATGCCGTGGACAACATCCCCGGCGTGACCGGCGTCGGCACCAAGTCGGCTGCCGTCCTGCTGGCCCATTTCGGCAGCTTGGACACATTGTACGAGCGGCTGGACGAAGTGCCGTTCCTGCGCCTGCGTGGCGCGGCGCAGATGGCCGTGCGCCTGCGCGAACAGCGCGAGCACGCGCTGCTGTGGCGCCAGCTGACCACCATCGCGCTGGATGCCCCGCTCGACTGCGCCGATGCCGATTTCCGCCGCGGCAGCGCCGACCCGCAGATGCTGCAGGGCCTGTGCGATGCGCTGCGGTTCGGCCCGCTGACCCGGCGCCGGCTGTTCAGCGCCGCCGGGCTGCCCGACTCTCCTTCCGTTGCCAGCGAGTTCGCATGAGCCACAACACCCAAGAACCCAAGGTCGTCTACGAAGGCAAGTACCAGCGCATGGTCGTGCGCGGCACGTGGGAATACAGCGAACGCACCCATGCCGGCGGCCTGGCGGCGATCATCATCGCGGTCACCCCGGAGGACAACGTGCTGTTCGTCGAACAGTTCCGCGTCCCCCTGCAGGCCAGCACCATCGAGATGCCGGCCGGGCTGGTCGGTGACATCGATGCCGGTGAGTCGATCGAAGTTTCGGCGGTGCGCGAGCTGGAAGAAGAAACCGGCTGGACCGCCGCGCACGCCGAAGTACTGATGATCGGCCCGACCTCCTCCGGTGCCAGCAGCGAGAAGATCGCCTTCGTGCGCGCCACCGGTTTGCGCAAGATCGGCGACGGCGGCGGCGACGCCAGCGAGGACATCACCGTGCACGAGGTACCTCGCGCCCGCGCCGCCGCATGGCTGGTGGAGAAAATCGGCGAGGGCTACGAGCTGGACGCCAAGCTGTGGGCCGGGTTGTGGATGATCGAACACCACCTGGACGGAACCCCGCGTGGCTGATGCATCTCCCCATCAGACGGCCCACGGTGCACTGCTGGGGCCCTCCGATCCGCCACCGTTCACCGTGCATCGGCCACAGGGACGTTCGCCGTTCGTGCTGATCGCCGACCACGCCGGCCAGCAGATCCCGGCCACGCTGGCTGGCCTCGGCCTGGCACAAGCCGAGCGGGACCGCCACATTGGCTGGGACATCGGCATCGCCGGGGTCACCGTCGCGCTGGCGCGCCTGCTCGATGCGTGGGCGATCACCCAGACCTACTCGCGGCTGGTGATCGACTGCAACCGGCCGCTGGCATCGCCAACGCTGATGCCGGCGATCAGCGACCACACGGTCGTTCCCGGCAACCAGTCGCTGTCACCGCTGCAGCGGCAGCAGCGCATCGACGCGATCCACGCGCCCTACCATGCCCGCATCGACGCCGAGCTGGACGCCCGCCACGCGCAGGGCCGGCCAACGCTGCTGCTGCTGATGCACAGCTTCACCCCGGTGATGAATGACGCCGCGCGGCCCTGGCATGTGGGCGTGCTGTACCACCGCGACACGCGATGTGCGCATGCCCTGCTGCAGGCGCTGCGCGATGAGGGTGACCTGGTGGTGGGCGACAACCAGCCCTACGCGGTGAGCAGCACCAGCGACTACGCCGTGCCGGTGCATGGCGAAGGCCGCGGGCTGGTGCATGTGGAGCTGGAGATCCGCCAGGACCTGATCGCAGACGCCGCCGGCCAGCATGCCTGGGCGCAACGACTGGCGCGGATCTTCACCGCGCTGCAGCCGCAGCTGGAAGCATTTGCGCGCGGGTGATGCCGGCCGTTGGCCGGCAACCGGAGATCACCACACCGCAGGCGCCGCCATGGTAGAGCCGACCGTTGGTCGGCTGCACGCAGTCCTTCCGGGTGCGGCCCACGCCGTGCACGATCCCCCTATCCCTCACCCGCGCCTACCGCCGCCAGCGCGGCCGAATCCTGCTGCGGCCGCAACCACAGCGCCACGGCCACGCCAAGCAGCGCGAACAACGCCGCGCCGTACTGCGCGTTGATCAGTCCCTGCAACGCTTGCGCACTGGTGCCCGCCGCCTGTTCGCCGCGTCCGGCATTGGCCAGCATCACCAGCACCGCCAATCCCAGCGCACCGCCGATCTGCTGCGCGGTGGCGGCCATGCCCGACGCCACGCCCTGCTGCGCCGCCGGCACGCCCTGCCCGGCCACGATCCACATCGCCGTCCAGGTCATGCCCTGGCCGATGCTCAGCACCACGATGCCCGGCAGCAGCGCCCAATACGTGGCGCCAAACGGCATCGCCACCGCGACCGCGGCGATGCCGATCGCACCAGCGGCCATGCCCAGCGCCAGCACCTGGCGCGGCGAGCGCCGCAGCAGCATGCGTTCGGTGATCCGGATGCCGAACGTGCACACCAGCGTCGGCGGCAGGAACGCCAGCCCGGCCTGCAGCGCGCTCCAGCCGTAGCCGTCCTGGAAGTACAGCGCCAGGAAGTAGTACTGCACGCCGAAGCTGCTCATGAACACCATCGTCAACAGCATCGCCGCGCGCAGGCTGCGCAGGCGCAGGAGCGCGAACTGCATCAGCGGGTCGCGGCTGCGCTGTTCGATCCGCACGAACGCGGCCAGCAGCGCCGCCGACAGCACCAGGCAGGCCAGCGTGCGCGGCGCCAGCCAGCCCCATTCCGGCCCCTGCACCAGCGTGGTCACCAGCAGGCTGCCGCCGAGGGTGACAGTGAGGCAGCCGGCCAGGTCGAACGAGCGGCCCACCTGCCGCGCCGGATCGCGCGGCAACCACCAGCCACCCAGCACCGCGCACGCACCGGCAAACGGCACGATCACCAGCAGTACCGAAGACCAGCCGAAGCTCTGGGTCAGCACGCCGCCCAGCAGCGTGCCCAGTGCCAGGCCACCGGCGCTGGCCATCGACCAGATCGCCAGCGCGCGGTTGCGCGGGCTGCCCTCGGCGTAGATCGTGTTGATCAGTGACAACGTGGCCGGGAACAGCAGCGCCGCGCCGATGCCCTGCACCGCGCGCGCGGCGATCAGCAGCCAGGCGCTGTTGCTGAACCCGCCGACCAGCGAGGCCAGCGCGAACAGCGCCATGCCCAGTCGGTACACCCGACGACGCCCGAGCAGATCGGCCGCGCGGCCGCCCAGCAGCAGGCAGCCGCCGAACGCCACCGTGTAGCCGCTGACGATCCATTGCAGCTGCTGCGCATTGATCTGCAACTGCACGCCCATCTCGTGCAGGGCGACGAAGATGATGGTGGCGTCCAGCGCGATGATCAGCTGGGCCATGGCCAGCAGGGTCAGTGCCAGGCGGGGTGGGAACGCATGCGTGGAGTGGGTCATGCCAGTTGCTACGTGGGGAAGGCGCGCAGTCTCATTGATGACGTCAAACAAATAAACCCGGATACTTCGATTTCTGTCATGCATTTTCGCATCAATCGGACACCGCCATGGATCTCAATGCCGTGCGCATGCTGGTGCAGGTCGCCGAAGCACGCAGTTTCACCGTGGCCGCCGGCCAGCTGGGCATCAGCCAGTCCGGGCTGTCGCGTGCGGTCGGTCGCCTGGAAACCGAGCTGGGCGTGCGTCTGCTCCATCGCAACACCCGCAACGTCAGCCTGACCCCGGACGGGCGCCAGTTCGTCGATCACTGCACGCCACTGCTGAGCGGGCTGGAAGACGCCGAACGGCGGCTGGGCGATCGCCCGTGCACGCCGTCGGGCGTGTTGAAGCTGACCGCGCCGTCCATGTTCGGGCGCAAGGTGCTGGTGCCGCTGGCCGGGCAGCTGACGGCCGCGCATCCGCAGCTGCAGTTCGAGCTGGTGCTCAACGATCGGCTGGTCGACCTGGTCGAGGAAGGCTTCGATGCGGCGCTGCGCACCGGGCCGATCAGCGACGTGCGCATGGTGGCGCGCCCGCTGCGGCCGTTGCACTGGGTCACGGTGGCCTCGCCGGACTACATCGCCCGGCACGGCGCGCCGGCCACGGTCGATGCGCTGCACGATCACGCCTGCCTGGCGGTGCGCAACCTGCGCAGCGGACGGCTGGTGGACTGGCAGTTCCGCGACGCGGAGGGTGGGCTGCGCGAATTCACGCCCCCGGCGCGGATGGTGTTCGACAGCGGCGATCCATTGGTGGAAGGCGCGCTGGCGGGTGTCGGGATCGTGCAGGTGATGGATTTCGCGGTGGCCGATGCGCTCGGCGACGGCCGCCTGCAACGCGTGCTGCAGCCGTTCGAAGGCCGCAGCCGCGCGTTGTCGCTGGTGTACCCGCCGTCACGACAGGCCTCGCCGAAGTTGAAGGTGCTCGCCGCAGCGTTGCTGGCAGGCCACTGGTAGCCAGCCGCCCAGCCCCGGTAGTGCCGGCCGCTGGCCGGCTCCACGCAATTTCTGGCATGCACCCAAGGGGCACCGCTGTGCCCGATCGGCGCGCAGGCGGCCAGCGGCCGGGAACAAAGCAGCCGGCCAACGGCCGGCATTACCCGTGGGTTGATTACCCGGCGAAGCGATCCGTAGCGCGCACCAGTGCGTCCACGTTTTCCGCTTCGAACGCGGAGTGGCCCGACGCCGGGCTGATCTCCAGCGTCGACTTCGGCCACGCCTTGTGCAGTTCCCACGCGCTCTGCAGCGGGCACACCACGTCGTAGCGACCGTGCACGATCACCCCGGGGATGTCGGCGATGCGGTGCACGTCGCGCAGGAGCTGTTCTTCCACCTCGAAGAAACCGCCGTTGACGAAGTAATGGTTCTCGATGCGCGCGAACGCCAGCGCGAACTGCGGGTCCTGGTGGCTGTTGACGAAATCGTCGTCCACATGCAGGAAGCTGGTGGCCCCTTCCCACACGCTCCAGGCCTTGGCCGCGGCCAGGCGGGTGGCCTCGTCATCACTGGTCAGGCGACGATGGAACGCCGAGATCAGGTCGTGGCGCTCCACCGCCGGGATCGGCTTGAGGTAGTGCTCCCACGCATCCGGGAACAGACGGTTGGCACCTTCCTGGTAGAACCATTCCAGCTCCCAGCGACGCAGCATGAAGATGCCGCGCAGCACCAGCTCGGTCACCCGCTCGGGATGGGTCTGCGCATAGGCCAGCGCCAGGGTCGAGCCCCAGCTGCCACCGAATACCTGCCAGCGCTCCACCTTGAGGTGCTCGCGCAGCCTTTCGATATCGGCCACCAGGTCCCAGGTGGTGTTGTCGACCAGGTCCGCATGCGGGGTGGAACGCCCGGCGCCACGCTGGTCGAACAGGATGATGCGGTACTTGGCCGGGTCATGGAACTGGCGCATCTTGTCGCTGCAACCACCGCCCGGGCCACCGTGCAGCATCACCACCGGCTTGCCGTCGGGGTTGCCGCACTGCTCGACATACAGCGTGTGGCGGTCATCGACCTTCAGGGTGCCGACGTCATAAGGGGTGATGGCGGGATACAGCGTACGCATGACAGGAACTCCATGTGGAATGACAGTCGCCGCGTCACCGGTGCGCCGAGCGCACGGCCGGTTCTGCGGCAGCGACCACCGGTCAGCGCCGCATCAGGCTGCGCCGGCGTCCGGTGGACAGAGCATTCTAGCCTCGGGCTGCGCCGGGGCCACGCTGCACTACGCGGGCAGACAGCCCAGGCTCACCCGCTCACGCTGTTCCAGATCCCGCTCGGTGGCCACCGACTGGAACCCGGCCTGCAGCAGCAGCGCGCGGATCGCCTCGCCCTGGTTCCAGCCGTGTTCGAGCAGCAGCCAGCCGCCCGGCCGCAGGTGCGCCGTGGCGCCGTCGATGATCCGCCGGATGTCGTCCAGCCCGTCGGGGCCGGCGGCCAGCGCGGTGGCTGGCTCGAATCGCAGGTCGCCCTGCTGCAGGTGCGGATCGTCGCTGGCGATGTACGGCGGGTTGCTGGCAATCAGGTCCAGGCGCATGCCAGCCAGCGGAGCGAACCACGAGCCTTGGCGGAAACTGACGTTGCGCACCGCATTGCGCACCGCATTCGCGCTGGCCACGGCCAGCGCCGCCGTACTGAAATCGGTGGCGATCACCTGCGCCAGCGGCCGCTCGCTGGCCAGCGCCAGCGCGATGGCGCCACTGCCGGTGCCCAGGTCGGCCACGGTCAGCGGCACGTCCAGCGGCAGCCGGGCCAGCGCCAGCTCGACCAGCAGCTCCGTTTCCGGGCGCGGGATCAGCGTGGCCGGGGTCACCGCCAGGTCCAGCGTCCAGAAGCCGCGGTTGCCGACCAGATACGCGACCGGCTCGCCCGCCACCCGACGCGCCAGCAGGGCCGCGAAGGCGTCCGCGTCGGCCTGGGCCACCGCGTCGGTGGCATGGGCGAACAGCCAGCTGCGCTCACGCCGGAGGACATACAGGAGCAGCAGTTCGGCCTCATGCCGTCCTTCCACCCCCGGCAGGGCGGCGGCGGCATCGGCGAGCAACTGGCGGACCTCGGGCGGCGCGGCGGTCATGGCAGGGCGATCAGCGAACGGGGCGCGAAGTGTAGTCCACCCCACGTGGCCCACGCAGGCGGTGAGTGCGACGCAGCATCGGCCGGAATCCATTGATTCAAAGAATGCCGATACCAATATTGATTGGGCTCCCCTATTGCGAATCCGCGCCAAGCGCCTGATCGCGATGCCCATTGGCGCAGGCGTCGTTCAGCCAGCGGCGGAGGCGGATAAACAACGGCTATGGCTGCCATCGATGGCTGATCCGCCAAGACCCGCGTCCCGCAAGGGATCTGCCCCGCGTGGTGCCAAGCGTTCATCCCCTGATCATTCCATTTTGATAGCCTATGACTATCGTATAGATGCAATCAATGGATTGTCCTTATGGGAATGAAGCCGCTAACCTGTGTTGGTCGCTTCACCCACCCCCTTCACCAAGAGGAACAACGATGTCGCTCATCAATACCAAGATCCTGCCGTTTGAAGCCAACGCCTACCAGAACGGCGAGTTCATCAAGGTTTCCGACAGCACCCTGAAGGGCCAGTGGTCGGTCCTGATCTTCATGCCGGCCGCGTTCACCTTCAACTGCCCGACCGAGATCGAAGACGCCGCCGACCATTACGCCGAGTTCCAGAAGGCCGGCGCCGAGGTCTACATCGTCACCACCGACACCCACTTCTCGCACAAGGTGTGGCACGAAACCTCGCCGGCCGTCGGCAAGGCCCAGTTCCCGCTGGTCGGTGACCCGACCCACCAGCTGACCAACGCCTTCGGCGTGCACATTCCGGAAGAAGGCCTGGCCCTGCGCGGCACCTTCATCATCAACCCGGAAGGCGTGATCAAGACCCTGGAGATCCACTCCAACGAGATCGCCCGTGACGTCTCCGAAACCCTGCGCAAGCTGAAGGCTGCCCAGTTCACCGCCGCCAACCCGAACCAGGTGTGCCCGGCCAAGTGGAAGGAAGGCGAGAAGACCCTGACCCCGTCGCTGGACCTGGTCGGCAAGATCTAAGCCGCGCCTCATCCCCATTCCCGTTTCGACGGGAGTGGGGGTGAACCCAAGCCGGTGCCCACGCGCCCGCTTCGGTTCACCCCCATGTCGCGCAGATGCACCCGCGGGGTTCGTCGACGCTGTTCCCTTGCCTGAATCAAGGAGTTTTTCGATGTTGGATGCCAACCTCCAGTCCCAGCTGAAGACCTATCTGGAACGTGTCACCCGTCCGATCCAGATCACGGCGCACGTGGATGACGGCGCCAAGTCGCAGGAGATGCTGGAGCTGCTCAACACGCTGACCACGCTGTCGGCGCAGATCCGCCTGGACGTACGCCGCGACAGCAGCGAGCGCACCCCTTCGTTTGCGCTGACCACTCCCGGCCAGGACATCCACCTGGCCTTTGCCGGGCTGCCGATGGGCCACGAGTTCACCTCGCTGGTGCTGGCCCTGCTGCAGGTTGGCGGGCACCCGTCCAAGGCCACTGCCGAGCTGATCGAGCAGGTGCAGGGCCTCGAGGGCGAGTTCAAGTTTGAAACCTATTTCTCGCTGTCCTGCCAGAACTGCCCGGACGTGGTGCAGGCGCTGAACCTGGCGGCAGTGCTCAACCCGCGCATCCAGCACGTGGCGATCGACGGCGGCCTGTTCCCGGCCGAGGTCGAGGCACGCCAGATCATGTCGGTGCCAACGGTGTACCTCAACGGTGAAATGTTCGACCAGGGCCGCATGACGCTCGAGCAGATCGTGGCCAAGCTGGACACCGGGTCGGCCAAACGCGACGCGGCAAAGATCGACGCCAAAGCACCCTTCGAGGTGCTGGTGATCGGCGGTGGCCCGGCCGGCGCGGCAGCCGCGATCTACGCCGCGCGCAAGGGCATCCGCACCGGTGTGGCTGCAGAGCGTTTCGGTGGCCAGGTGCTGGATACCATGGCAATCGAGAACTTCATCTCGGTCAAGGAAACCGAGGGCCCCAAGCTCGCCGCCGCGCTGGAACAGCACGTGCGCGAGTACGAGGTCGACATCATGAACCTGCAGCGCGCCACTGCGCTGGCGCCGGCCGGTGATGACGGCCTGATTGAAATCACGCTGGAAAACGGTGCCGCGCTGAAGTCGCGTTCGGTGATCCTGTCCACCGGTGCGCGCTGGCGGCAGATGAACGTGCCGGGCGAAGACCAGTATCGCAACAAGGGCGTGGCCTACTGCCCGCACTGCGACGGCCCGCTGTTCAAGGGCAAGCGCGTGGCGGTGATCGGCGGGGGCAACTCCGGCGTGGAAGCGGCGATCGACCTGGCCGGCATCGTGACGCATGTGACCCTTTTGGAATTTGATGACAAACTCCGGGCCGATGAAGTGCTGCAGAGAAAGCTGCGCAGCCTGGGCAACGTCACCATCATCACCAGCGCCCTGACCCAGGAAGTGCTGGGCGATGGCCAGAAGGTGACGGGGCTGGTCTACCACGACCGCGTCGGTGGCGATGCGCACCGGGTCGAGCTCGAAGGCATCTTCGTGCAGATCGGGTTGCTGCCCAACACCGAGTGGTTGAAGGGTTCGGTGGCGTTGTCGCCCCGCGGCGAGATCGTCATCGATGACCGCGGCCAGACCAGCGTGCCAGGCGTGTTCGCAGCGGGCGATTGCACCACCGTGCCCTACAAGCAGATCGTCATCGCGATGGGCGCCGGTTCGACCGCCGCACTGAGCGCTTTCGATCACCTGATCCGTACATCCGTTCCCAAGAGCAGCGGCGTTGTCGCCGAAGCTGCCTGAAACGTCAGGGTCCCGGTTCACCGGGGCCCACCTGCTGGGTAAGCCACGCCATCACCCGGTCCATTACCGCTTAGAGGTCCAAGGAAATGAACCTACGTGATCTGAAATACCTGGTGGCGCTGGCCGAGCACCGGCACTTCGGCCGCGCCGCGGCCGCCTGCTTCGTCAGCCAGCCCACCCTGTCCACCCAGATCCGCAAGCTGGAGGACGAGCTTGGCCTGCCGTTGGTCGAACGTGCTCCACGCAAAGTGATGCTGACCCCGGCCGGGGTCGAGGCGGCGGCGCGTGCGCGCACGATCGTCGCCGAGGTCGAGCAGATGAAGGAAGCTGCCCGGCGCAGTCGCGATCCGGAAGCCGGTACGGTGCGGCTGGGGATTTTCCCCACGCTGGGCCCGTACCTGTTGCCGCATGTGATTCCCAACATCCGCGAACGCTTCCCGCAGCTGGAACTGTTGCTGGTCGAGGAAARGAGCGACGAACTGCTGGCGCGGCTGCGCGAAGGCAAGCTGGATGCGGCGTTGCTGGCGCTGCCGCTGGACGACGATCAGCTGCATGCCGAATTCCTGTTCGAGGAACCGTTCCTGCTGGCCGTGTCCGGGCAGCATCCGCTGGCGCGGCGCCACCATCTGGACGTGCAGGAACTGTCCACGCAGAAGTTGTTGCTGCTCGAGGACGGGCATTGCCTGCGCGACCAGGCCCTGGCGGTCTGCCGGTTGTTTGGTGCCAATGAAAAGTCCGAATTCCGCGCCACCAGTCTGGAAACGTTGCGGCAGATGGTCGCCGCCGACGTGGGCATCACCCTGCTGCCCACCCTGTCGGTGAAACCGCCGGTGCCCCGTTCGGAGAACATTCGCCTGCTCGATTTCCAGGGCGATGATCGTCCCAGCCGCCGCATCGCGATGGCGTGGCGGCGCAGTTCGGCGATGACCGGTTTCCTCCAGCAGCTGGCGCAGCAGTTCAAGCGCCTACCGGCCGGCCTGTTCACCCTGGAAAACACCGATTCGGACGTGGGCACGGCACCGCGCCGCAGCGCCTGATAYGCCGACCGCCCAACACGCTGAACCGGCCGCATCGTTGTCGATGC